>JBFMGX010000050.1:2148-70084 GCA_040752595.1 Candidatus Zixiibacteriota bacterium | reverse complement strand
TTCGGCCCCATCGGCCGACACTGGGTCCCGCGCGTCGATTGGGCCGGGACATACGATGAGACATGGGAGAAGGAGCGTCTGCCGCTTCTGCCGCGCGACTTCGATGATCGTTTCTATCAGTGCGCCCCGCCCGACCAACAATCTCCGCAATATCTCAAGGGCGGCGAGCCGGTGGCGCTGCTGAATCTGACGCCGGAAGGGCTCCTGCGATTCAACCTCCCGCGTGTATGGTTATCATTCCGTACCCGGATCGCGGGTGAGAACATCGATCACCATGCCGACTTGCACACCGTGATCCTCGAACCCGATATGCCGCGCGTCATCATGATCTGGCACACGGCGCTTCCCTGCCACGGGAGGGACACGAAGATCCAGGGAACGACGGTCGAGCAGAAGGAGTTCCATGAGTTCTCACGATGAGGCGGTTGGTGGGCATATCCTCTCCCTCCGGGAGAGGTCGCCCGCCTCTGGCGGGCGAGTGAGGGAGTCGACGACGGTTCTGTGTCAAAGCACCTCCTTGATTGAGGACAAGGGGCTTGAGCCCCTTGCCTGAGAACGGCGGTAACGATGACGGCCAAGCGCGAGCATGACTCCGTCTGCATCGTCGGGATCGGCGCCTGCACCGCGCTCGGCGCCGACTTGCCGGCGAGCGCCGCTGCTGTGCGCGCGGCGATCAGCGGCTTTGCCGATCACCCCTACATGATCGACAAGGCCGGAGACCCGATGGTTGTGGCCCGCGCCTTATTCGTGCCGGAGGACCTGACCGCCGCAAATCGTCTCGCCCACATCGCCGCCGAGGCCGCCAAGGAGGCACTGGCGCCGTTCACGGGCAGCGGGAAACGGTTGCAGAAACTGCCCACCGTCGTCGGTCTGCCTCCCGATCGTCCCGGCCGCAACGGCGGGCTCGAGGGCGTTTTCACCCAGCGATTCCAGGCTGAGCTGACGGAGGTTGCGCAACTGGCCCCGCTGCGCACCTTATCCTCCGGTCATGCCGCCGGGATCGATGCGCTCGCGCAGGCGTGGCGGATGATCCGTTCCGGCGATCTGGATCTCTGTCTCGTAGGCGGCGTCGATTCCTACCATGAACCCGAGACTCTGGAATGGCTCGACGAACTCGAGCAATTGCACTCGGACGCCAACAAGTGGGGGTTCATCCCCGGCGAGGGCGCCGGCTTTGTGCTCTTGTCCTCTTCGCAGTTCGCGCAGCAGAACAAGCTGGAACCACTGGGATACGTGTTGGCCGCCGCTGTCACGAGGGAGAAGAACCTCATCAAGACCGACACGGTCTGCGTCGGCGAGGGGTTGTCCGAGGCGGTTGCACAGGTCCTGCAATTGCTGCCGTCCCAAGATAGGACGGTGCATCAGACGATTTGCGACATGAACGGCGAGCGTTACCGCGCTGATGAATTCGGCTACACGCTGGTGCGTACCAATGAACACTATGCCGATCCCGGCGAGTTTGTGGCCCCGGCCGACTGCTGGGGCGATGTCGGCGCCGCCTCGGCGCCGCTGTTCATCGGCCTGGCGGTGACCGCCGGTCGGAAAGGGTACGCCGAGGGTCCCAACACCCTGATCTGGGCCAGTTCCGAACGCGGCGAACGCGGCGCGGCGCTGATTCGTGTCGAGACCGAGCCGAGGGAGGTGTAGCCATGCCGGTCACGATCTCCGTCAATGGGCTGTCACTGGCGCACAAGGGGAGCACCGGCATCGCCGCGGCGACCATTCCCGACATCTGCAAGACACCCAGCCCCGGCGGGCCGGTCCCGATCCCTTATCCAAATATCGCCATGTCCAGCAACCTCGCCAGCGGCACCACGACGGTGAAGGGCGATGGACAGATGATCGCCATCAAGGGGTCGGAGTACTCGATGAGCACCGGCGACGAACCCGGCACGATTGGCGGCGTCAAATCGAGCACGTTCAAGAAAGAGGCCAAGTGGATCACCTACTCGTTTGACGTCAAGATGGACGGCAAGAACGCCTGCCGGTTGATGGACAAGATGACCATGAACCACGCCAACACGGTGAGCTTGTAATGCCGAACTTGCAGGCGCCGGTAGTGGGCGCGCCGGACTCTGGCTCCGAGGTCTGTGAAGACCTCAAGAAGACCAGGGACGCCACGGTCAAAGAGGAGCTTCCTCCGAGCAAGACGAAGGGTGCCACCATCGCCGTGGGAATGGCCACGACACCCTCAGGCACGGAAATGATGGGAGGGGCGAGCTCCATCAGCAAGAGCACGGTGAAGAAGGGGGGAAAGTACGCGCACTGGGCCCAGGGAGTGAAGAAAGGACAGACGTCAAACGTCAAGACGTGTGACGGAAAGACCTTCCAGTACAAGCAGGGTGGGAGACCGAAGGAAGGGCATGCCGAGGCCAAGATCATCGAAGATTTCTTCAAGGGAGGCGGCCAGGGGAAGTTGGTCTTGAGCATCACGAAGAAGCCGTGTGAAGATTGCCAGAGACTCATCGATGAGGTGAACAAAGGCACCGATGGTCAGGGAGATTGCGACATCATTACGGTCTGCAAGTAAAGAACGTCCGGAGGTGCGCAGATGGCTCTCAGTCCCCCGCGTTACATCCCGATAGCGATCCTGCAGAAGGCCCCAGTGACACACAGCTGGGATGATTGGGATCCCTACCCGCTGGTCGGAACTCAGCGCGAAGAGACGATGGACCGGCTGGCACGCCTGTCCGATCGCGCCATCATTGCATTCGCGATTGGGTGCGCCGAGTGGGTGGTGTTTCGTCTGGGCAATCTGTCCACCGACCCGACACCGTTGGACTTCTTGGAAGCGGCATGGGCCTTCGAGATGGACAAGGAGATTGAGTCCCTCCCGGAATCAGAGGATAAGGACTGGCAGGGCCCGATTCGCGGCCCATTGGACCTCTCCTTGATGACGATTCTCAACACATACTACACAACCGAGGAGGGTACCGCTGAGATCGAAGGGGCGTTCGCGGAGCTCGTCGCCCTTCATGTTCAGCACGATACGTCCTATTTTGAAGCCTGGCGAAAGCGAGCTCTCCAGAGGTTGTCGGATCATTACCCAAGGAAAAAATCTGACACTTGGGGCCCACCTGTCCCGAGGGAAGTGCTGGATCCAGCCGTGAAGATCTCTCCTGAGCTCGCGCAGGAATACGTACAGCGCTTCTTGGACGGTCTGGACTTCGAGAAGAACCCCTTCCTCAAGCGCGTACCCGGAGGGGACAACTCGCGATGAGCAATCGCGTTGCCATCGTCGGCACACAGACCATGCCCAGCCCCTGCAGCGGCAGGCGCGAGACTATCAGTAGATGAGAGGTATCGCAAATGGCAGAGGTGCCCCCCGCGTCCCTGTCGCAGGCACAAAGTGACATCCTCCCCCAATACGCCGCCGATGCCGCCTTCCTGTGGCTGCTGCGCGAGCAGGCGGTGCGTGCGCCGCACTACACGCTGGCCGAGCTGATCCGGCTCGATGAACGGATCGAGGCGCAGCTCGATGGGTTGCGGGTTGCCGGCAACGACGGTTGGGAAGCGGCACAGCAGGAATTGGAATGGGAGGAGCCCGGCGAGGTGTTCGTCGCCGCCGTGCCGGCGTTCGAGTCGGACGACATGGCGCGCATCCAGCCGGTGCTGACTTTGGCGCGCGAGTCGCATGAATTGGAGCGCGGGCTGATCGCGGCGCTGGCCTGGATCCCGTACCGGAAAGTGGCGCTTCGAATCAACCAATTGGCCGCGGCACAGACCGCGGACCTGCGACGCATCGGGATTGCCGCTGCCGCCTGCCACCGTCAGGACCCGGGTCGACCATTGGACGATTCGCTCGACAGTGACGATCCACGACTTCGCGCACGCGCCCTCCGTGCGGCCGGACAACTGCGTCGCACCGACCTTTTGTCCGCCATCCGCAAACGCAAGACAGACGAGGACGAATCGTGCCGATTTTCCGCCGCTTGGTCGGCGGCATTGCTCGGCGACCGAAGTCTCGTCCCCGTGCTGCAATCGGTGGCCATGGGCGACAGTCCCCTGGCAGCGGCGGCCATGGACATGGCACTGCGCTGCCTCGATCTTCCCCAAGCCCATGCCTGGCGCAAAGAGATCGCCGCCGATTCGCAACGCGCGCGCGAAGCGGTGATGGCAGCAAGCATCATCGGCGATCCCATACTGACTCCCGAATTGATCGACCGGATGTCCGATCCGGCTTTGGCCCGCCTCGCCGGTGAATCGTTTACATCCATCACCGGAATCGATCTTGAACAAGCCAAGCTCACCGGGCAGCCCCCGCCGGAGTCGAACGCGGGACCGACCGATTCCCCGGAGGACGAGAACGTTGCACCTGATCCCGACGAGAACCTCCCCTGGCCCGATCCGGTCTTGGTCCAAGACTGGTGGAACAAACACCGGCAGCAGTTCCCTGTCGGCACACGCCACCTCCTCGGCCAGCCGATGACGACCGCCTCACTGACACAGGTGTTGCGCGAAGGACGGCAATGTCAGCGGATCGCCGCGGCGCTCGAATCGGTCCTCCTCGATCCCAAGGGCCGTACGCCGCTGTTTGAGACTCGCGCCCCCGGCCTCCGCCAGCAACGAATCCTGGAAAAGGAATCCTGACAGCCCGCTTGGGCCCATCGGGATACGCCTGGCTACGCGCTCAAGATCGGCGACGATCTGACGACATTCTCCCTGAGGGATCGACAATCCACCGTCGCCCCGGAGGGACAACTGTGATTGCATTCGTGGGCATCGGCGTCGTGGTCGTATCGGTGATCGGAGGGTTTTTGGTCGCCGGCGGCAAGTTGCTCGTGTTGATGCAGCCGGCGGAGTACATCGTCATCCTCGGCGCCGCGGCGGGGTCGCTGTTGATCGCCAACGGTCCCACCGTGATCAAGAACCTGATTCAGCAGGTGCTGAATCTCCCCAAACCGGGACCGACGAAGAAGGACTATCTGGACTTGCTGGTGATGAGCTATGAGCTCTTGACCATTGCGCGGCGGGACGGAGTGATGGCACTGGAAACGCACATCGAACACCCCAACGAATCCAAGATCATCTCCAAATACCCGAGTTTCGCCCAGAACCACCATGCGGTCGATTTCCTCGCCGACACGATGCGCTTGATCATCTCCGGATCGGGGATCCAATCGCATGATCTGGAAGCGCTCATGGACGTCGACAATGAGACCCATCATCACGAACACAGCAAACCGTCGCGGGTCCTACAGGTGATTGGCGATGCCCTCCCCGGTCTGGGGATCGTGGCGGCGGTGTTGGGCGTGATCATCACGATGCAGTCGATCGACGGGCCGGTGGAGGAGATCGGCCACCATGTGGGAGCGGCGCTGGTCGGGACCTTTCTCGGTGTGCTGGCCGCTTACGGTTTCGTGCAGCCGATGTCGGCCAACCTCGCGGCCAAGTCGGATGAACACCAGAAGTACTATGTCGCGCTCAAACAGGTTCTTTTGGCCTTTCACAAGGGTTCGGTTCCGGCCATTGCTGTGGAATTCGCCCGACGGACTCTGCCTTCGGATGTACGCCCCGGCTTCACGGAATTGGAAGAGGCCTGCCGCGCATCGCGCGGGCAATAGCGGCGGTTTGACCCCCGATGTGACTTGCGCGCCATGGAATCCGGTCTCGAAAACCAGGCCCCCGTCCTGATCATCAGGAAATCGGGCGGGCACGAGGGGCATCACGGCGGCGCCTGGAAGGTGGCGTATGCCGACTTCGTGACCGCCATGATGGCGTTCTTCCTGGTCCTGTGGCTGGTGGGGCAGAGTGAAAAGGTCAAGTCCGCGGTGGGCGGTTATTTCCGCGATCCGGTCGGCTTCAGTGAGAAGGTCGGCACCGGCATGATGGAAGGTTCGCAGTCTCCGATTACCCCACCGAAACCAAGCGCACAGTCCGAGGCCCAGCGTCGTCGCGACGAAGAACGGACCCGCGACGAGTTGAACCGCACAGGGAAGGAGCTGGTCGATGCTCTGTTGGCCCTCCCCGGACTGAGCGACATCGGAGACCAGATCGAAGTGGAACTGACCGAGGAAGGGCTGCGCATCCAACTGATGGAGTCAGGTGATTCCACATTCTTCGACCTCGGAAGTTCCACCCTCTCGCCCCGCGGCATGGAAGTCCTCTCGACCGTCGGACGGATGCTCGGGACGCAGAGGCATGAGATCGTCATCGAAGGACACACCGACAGCCGCCAGTATGCCGGGAAACGCGGTTATACCAATTGGGAGCTGTCGTCCGACCGCGCCAACACCGCCCGCCGGGTCTTGGAAACCAATGGCATTGACCCGTCACGGATCAAACTCGTCCGTGCCTATGCCGATCATGCGCTGCGCTATCCGGATCACCCCGAGGATCCCCGCAATCGGCGCGTGGCCATTGTCGTGCTCAATGAGTTCTCCCTCAAGAGATACATCGACCTCAGCGAACGGGCCCAACTGGCCGGACGCGACACGCTATAACAACCGATTCCCCGTCACCGACCCAGACGCGGGCGGCCGCGGTTTGTGTTGCGCCAGGCCGGGCTGGGCCTCTATCTTGTTATATGGAATGCACCATGGCAGAAGCACCCGGATCACCATCCGACGACCAGTCCGCCGTGCTGTCGGAGGAGGAATCCCCCTTTCGACACTACGTTCCCGGGGAACGCCCCCGGTCCGATGCGGCGTTCTTCGAGTTGTTGCTCCTGCGGGTCGTGTCACAGCCCGCACCGCTGAACAACTTCGAGGAAGTCTGGCCGCGCGCCATGCAGACGCTCGCCGGCTTGAACATCTTCCGGTTGGCCAATCTCTCCGGTCAGGAGATCGCCACGGCGACTTCGACAATCGGCGGGGAGTTCGGAGCCCGACTCGCAGACAAGACCGATTCCCTGGCCGCTTGGGCCGAGGCCTTCTGGCGGGTCAGGCAAATCTATGGCTCATTCCGCCAATACCTGCGTTCGTTCGACAATGACGGTCTTGACGCTCTGTTGGATGATCTGAAGCAACGCCTCCCGGGGCTTTCTCCGGATTTCCTGGCGGCGTACTTGCGCGAAGTGGGTGAGAAGGCCACGGTCGCGCCCGCCGCCCGTACAGCCCAGACAACAGGACGCAAGGGAGCAGCGGCCGCAACTCCCGCTCCCACCACACCGACCCGGCCGGCCGCCGAACGGCCCGCTCCCGGGTCGGAAGACAAGGGGCGCAAGCGGCGACGCGGACGTGGCAGTGCTGCAAAACAACCAGCCCCGGCCACCAGTGCAACCGCGGCCGCTCCTCCGAAGCCTGAGTCCAAGCAGGCGCAGACCCAGTCAACCGAGAAAGCTGCGGGTCGCAACCGACGGAACCGGCGGCGGTTCTTCCGGCGCAAACGGGGTCGCGATGGCTCGGCTCGATCCGAGACTCAGAGCTCGTCAACCGCGTCACAGGGGTGAGGCTTTGAGCACGACCCGAACCCCCAGCGGAGGAATCGTCTCCAATCCGCGACGACCGCAGTTCTGAGTTCCCTGTCCGCCGGCGTGTCGATCTCTGTCGTCCTCGGGGAATTATCCGTCCCGTTCCGATCGGATCCCGGGCTCGTCACTCCTGAAGGAAGGCGCCAATGGCGTCGTCGCGGCCCCGTAGGTACGGACGTATGAATGGAATGGCCACGAAATGAAACTGCCCATCTACATGGATCACCATGCGACGACGCCCGTCGATCCGCGGGTGCTGGCGGCGATGATGCCATACTTCGGCGAGAAGTTCGGCAATGCGGCCTCCGTGACACACGCCTTCGGCTGGGAAGCGGAGGAAGCGGTCGAAACCGCACGGCGTCAGATCGCCGGCGCCATCGGCGCGCAACCCAAGGAGATCATCTTCACGTCGGGCGCCACCGAAGCCGACAACCTGGCCCTCAAGGGAATCATGCGCGCGGCCGGACCGGGGAGCCACTTGATCATCTCCGCGATCGAGCACAAGGCCGTTCTCGACTGTGCCCGCCGACTGGAGGAGGAGGGGACGAAGGTCGCCTACCTGCCGGTGGGACATGACGGCTTGGTCGACCCCGAGGCCGTGCGAGAGGCGATCACCGACCGCACGGTGCTCATCTCCATCATCCATGCCAACAACGAGATTGGCGTAATCCAGCCGCTACGCGCCATCAGTCGGATCGCGCATGAGCGCGGCATACCTGTCCACACCGACGCTGCCCAGTCGCTGGGCCGCATTCCCATGGATGTGGTGGCGGACGGCATCGACCTGTTGTCGCTCTCCGCGCACAAGATCTATGGTCCCAAAGGGGTCGGCGCCCTGTACATCCGCGGCGGCAGGCCACGCATACGGCTGGCACCGCTGATGGACGGAGGCGGGCATGAGCGCGGACTTCGCCCCGGCACGCTCCCTGTACCGTTGGTGGTCGGCTTCGGCGCCGCGGTCGAATTCGCAATGGGTGAATTGCCGGCAGAGTCGCAGCGTCTCGCCGGGCTGCGCGACCGGCTGATGCACGCCATCATGGAGCACCTCGACGGCGTTCGTCTCAACGGCGCCTTGTCGCCCCGACTGCCCAACAATCTCAATCTGTCGTTTGCCTCGGTGGAAGGCGAGGCGATCCTCTTGGGACTGAAGGATGATGTCGCCTTGTCCTCGGGCTCGGCCTGCACATCGGCCATCCCGGAAGCCTCCCATGTCCTGGCCGCCATCGGCCTGACCGTGGAATTGGCCCACGCCTCGGTCCGCTTTGGGCTCGGTCGCTCCAACACGGCCGAAGAAATCGACTATGTCGCCGGGCGGGTCGTCGAGACCGTCCAGCGGCTGCGGCGCATGTCCCCTCTCTACCGGATCTCCCAGCCGCCCCGCTGAATTCAACTACAACAGGACCGGTGAATCAGACGTAATTAGTCTGCTTTTGGCGCGGAGCCGTATGTGCCGCCCGGATTCCCGGAAGCGGGGGAAGCAGAATGCCAATACCCGGTGAAGCAACATCCCCAACCAACAGGACCGATCCAACCGTCCATGCATCGGTTCCAGTCATCGACCTGACCGAGGCGGCGGCCGCGGAGGTTCGTCGATTGATCGATTCCCGCGGTCTGACGGACGTCTATCTGCGAGTCGGCGTCCAGGGGGGCGGGTGTTCGGGGTTGAGCTACCTGATGGACCTCGATAGCAACATCGGCCCACACGACAAGATCTTCGAAGTCCGCGGGGTCAAGATCATTGTGGATCTGAAGAGCGCGCTGTACCTCCGTGGCACGGTGATCGACCACGCGAATTCTCTCGTCGGCGGGGGATTCAAGTTCAGCAACCCGAACGCGTCCAAGTCGTGCGGCTGCGGCACGTCGTTTTCCGCGTGATGAACATCCGGTAGTTCAGGCCTGAGGTGCCCCACCCGGAGGGTGGGATTCGCCACGTGCTCCCATGCCCCTCTTCGACCTTGAGTCCTTCGCCGACGACGGCGTCTTCCGTGAACAGAGCGTCCGCGAACGATTCGCGGCTGTGGACTGGGAGAAGTACCGTGGCAAGACCGTGCATGTCCGCGGCTGCGGCAGCGCTGTCGTGCCGACCTGGCTCTATCTGATGGCTGCGGCGCACCTCGCCCTGGTGGCCCGTCGGATCACCTTCGGCGAGGAGCGCGCTCCCATGACTGTCTTCATCCGGCCAACACCGACGCCAGGAGAAGCCGCCACTCCGAGTACCGCCGGCAGCGCAAGCCACGGGCGTGCAATCGGTTAGCCGCGCTGGTCTGGCGTGAGACCCGGCGGCTCCCCTGACGAAGTGTCTTCGGCACAAGGCGGTTGCTCTGATGCAATCGACCCGACAGACGGGAACCTGTGACTCGCTGGGCGGTTGAACGCATACGTGTTCGCGCCTATACTGTCATCGGTATTGAATAACTGGAATTCCCACCAAGGAGGAACGAATGTTCAAACGCCCCGCGCTTGTTATATCCGCGATCTTGGTCACCGCACTGGCCGCCCACGGGGAGACCTTCAAGATCGACCCCAAGCACTCGCACGTTGATTTCACCGTGCGCCACCTGATGATCAGTCGTGTCCCAGGGAACTTCACCGGCTTCTCCGGCACGATTGAGTACGATCCCCAGGATACCAGCAAGTGGGCGGTGGATGTCCAGATCACCACTGCCAGCATCAATACCGGCGATTCGACGCGTGACAAGCACCTCCGCAGCGGCGACTTCCTCGCCGTCGACAGCTTCCCTTTGATCACGTTCAAGTCGACCAAGGTCACGCCCAAGGGGAACGGGAAGTTCGACGTTCTCGGCAATCTCACAATGCGTGGCGTCACCAAACCGGTGACCCTGAACGCCGAGATTTTGGGCACGATGGAAGACCCGCGCATGGGCAAGCGCTTGGGCTTCGCCGCGACAACGACGATTGACCGCATGGACTACGGCGTGAGCTGGAATCGGACCGTGGAAGCAGGCGGGCTGGTCGTGGGCCACGAGGTCACCATCGACTTGGGAGTTGAGGCGTTTATCCCCAAGCAGTAGCCGTACCACGTTTTCCGGCAGTCACAGATTCGGTGCGGTCGAGCCAAGTGGCTCGGCCGCAGTTACTTTGGTGGCCGTGGCTGTCGCCATCCTCCCTCCAACCCTCCCTTTCAACTGAGTGAGGACGGGGCTGCCTCCCCGCGAACACGGAAGGCCGAGGAGGAAGAGTCTGACAAATAGTCCAGTTCATTGCGGACTCTGCTGGCTCTCCGAAACGTAGCGATTCCGTTGAACGCCCTGTGGGTCAACAAGATACGGCGAGATGGCCGTCCGGATTTCGCTCTTTGACAGGGCAGCGAGGATCAGGTATCATTGGCGACCGGCGCTGACGGTCGTGTGCTCGCAAGCCCCATCCATCTTCGCCGTACCCAGATTGAGAAGGAATACCCAAGCGATGATTCGCTAATGCTGTCTCTATAGGAGAAAGGACCGAACCGATGGGCGTCAGCAGTTACATGTTCCTGATCTTGGGTATCAGTGTCGCCACCCTGTTGTTTGTCGCTTGGCTGGCCAAACACGTCTTGCGCCACGACACCGGCACGCCGGCGATGCGGGCGATCTCCGATGCCATCCGTGAGGGTGCCGAGGCGTTCATGCGTCGGCAATACGGGACCATCGCGCTTCTGAGCGTCGTGCTCGCCGCGATCATCTTCGTCCTGTATGGGTTCGTCCGAGCCCACCATGATTTCGACCCGATCGAATCCCGGCTGTCGCTGGCGTGGTGGATCACGCTATCATTCGTGCTGGGGGCGCTCTGTTCCGGGATCGCCGGCTTTATCGGCATGTGGATTTCGATCCGGTCCAACATCCGCGCCGCCAGCGCCTCGACCCGCTCGCTGAATGAGGCGCTGCGCGTGGCTTTGCGCGGCGGGGCCGTCTCCGGGCTTCTGGTCGTGGCGATGAGCCTCTTGGGAGTCGGGGGATTGTACTGGCTGGTGTCGGCGACGACCAGTGTGGCGCTGGAGAAGATTCCCCTGATGATCGTCGGCTACGGATTCGGGGCTTCTTTCGTGGCGCTCTTCGCCCAGTTGGGCGGTGGAATCTACACGAAAGCGGCCGATGTCGGCGCTGATCTGGTCGGGAAAGTCGAGGCGGGGATTCCTGAGGATGATCCGCGCAATCCCGCCGTGATCGCGGATTTGGTCGGCGACAACGTGGGTGACTGTGCCGGTCGTGGCGCCGACCTCTTCGAGTCGACTGCGGCCGAGAACATCGGCGCCATGATTCTCGGCGCCGGTGTGGCGCTGGCCGCCGCCCGGCAGGGGGTCGCCTTTGCCGCCGGGGCGGTCGGCGTGATGCTCTTCCCACTGGTCGCCCGTGCTTTTGGGATCATCGCCTCGATCATCGGCATCATGGTAGTCAAAGCGCGCGAGAATGAGGATCCGATGAAGGCGCTCAATCGCGGCTACTCGGTCGCGGTTGTCCTAGCCATGATCGCCTTCGGGATCGCCTCCCGCTGGCTGTTGCACATCGAGGCCCGGCCGAACGCCTGGCTGTACTTCTTTGCCAGCGGCCTGATCGGCGTTTTGACCTCCGTCGCCTTCGTCTACATCACCCAGTACTACACCGAATACAAGTACCGGCCGGTGCGGGAAATCGCCGAGGCCTCCCAGACCGGCCCCGCCACCAACATCATCACCGGGATGGCGGTGGCGATGGAGTGTACGGCGCTCCCGGTGATCACGATCTCGATTGCGATCCTTGCCTCCTACTTCCTCGGCGAGGCGGCTCTGCCGGGGGGTGGCTTCTTCGGGACCGCGGTGGCGACGATGGGGATGCTGGCCACCGCCGCCTACATTCTCGCCATGGACACCTTCGGTCCGATCACCGACAACGCCGGCGGGATCATTGAGATGAGCCATCAGCCGGAGGAGATCCGCAAGAAGACCGACCGTCTCGATGCCGTGGGGAACACCACCAAGGCGCTGACCAAGGGGTACGCCATCGGCTCGGCGGCGCTGGCGGCGTTTCTGCTGTTCAATGCCTACATGGATGAGATCGCCAACTACACCGGCGCGGTCTTTCCCGGCGTGGACATCGCCAAGCCGGCGGTCTTCATCGGCGCCCTTCTGGGTGCCATGCTCGTCTTCTTGTTCTCGGCGTTGGCGATCCGGGCGGTCGGCAAGGCGGCCTATTACGTCATCAACGACGTCCGCGCCCAGTTCAAGGAGAAGCCCGGCATTCTGCAGGGGACCGACAAGCCCGACTATGGCCGCTGCGTCGACATCGTCACCCGCGGCGCTCTGAGGCAGATGATCCTTCCGGGGATTCTGGCAGTGGGGATGCCGGTCGCCGTCGGTGTGATCTTCCGCATGTTCATCACCGAGGGGGATCGTCTGATCGCCGCCGAGGCGGTGGCGGCGCTGCTCATGGTGGGGACGATCGCCGGTATCATCGTCGCGACCATGCTCAACAACGGCGGCGGCGCTTGGGACAATGCCAAGAAGTGGATCGAGGCGGGAATGTTCGGCGGCAAGCGCTCCGATGCTCACAAGGCGGCGGTCGTCGGCGACACCGTCGGCGATCCCTTCAAGGACACCGCCGGACCCTCGCTGCACGTCCTGATCAAGCTGCTTTCGACGATCACGCTCGTGCTGGCGCCGTTGTTCATTTAGGAATCGGGATCCGATCTCTCTGCGGACAGGGGGCTTTCGGCCCCCTGTCTTGTTTGGGCATCGTCGTAGGTCAGGATCCCCGTGCTTGTCCGCCTTTGGCGGGCTCCTGACATTGCGCACTGACCAGCGTGCCGTACCTCAGTACGGCAAACAAGGGGCTTCAGCCCCTTGCCGCAACCTGACGGTGGGTGCGAAGCACCCACCCTACGAATCCACGTGTGGACCTCGTTCCGGTCTGCGAACCGCCCGTGGCGATACTCACATGCGCAAACTCACGATTTCCCAGTGCGAGCGATTGTTGACGAAGTAGGCCGGGTCGATCACATCATCCGGCAGGATGGACTCATCGGCGGTCAGATCGGCATTGATGGCCGCGTCGGGCAGAAGATCGGCGTGGGAGATCCGCATCTGCGCGCCGCCGGCGACGAGGACCTTGGCTGCGGCGGTTGAACAGACACGGTATTTGTGCCGCCGGTCGCCGAAAATGCGCAGGATGCGCGCGAAGAACCCCACTAACCCGGCCAGCGCAAAGTCCAGAAGGTCGCCGCGGTCATACGGATTGCCGACCATGGCATCGGCTGTCGCCCGCATCGCATCCGCATCCAGCCCGGTGGCCGATTGGTGGCGGTAGCGCCCCACCTTCCATCTCTTCTTGTCCAACTTAAGAGTCGCCAGGTCGGTCCACTGCCCCACCGGAGTTGTCATCTCAAAGAACCGCCCCGCAATCCAGACCCGTACATGAGTCGGGCCAAAGTCTGATCTCTCGCCCCATTTGACCTTCTGGTATGCTCGGATCGCCTGGTAGACGAGCCACAGGACGAGCCGTCGCGGCGGCCAGATGCCACCGGTCCCATAGGTGACCAGGACATCACCGTTTCTGTAATCAGGCATTCCACACCTCCCGCGCTACCCTCATATGATACGGCTCTTGGGAAATCACCCCCGGCAGGGGGCTGGCCGGAATCCCCTCCCCGAGGCGATCGGTCGCGTGGTGGGTGCGAGCCGTGGATGGGGCATCATTCCACGCTGGACAACCGCCGGACCATTCTTTGTATTAGCGCCCGGCCCAGTATGGCATCGCACCGACCTGAACGCCCCAACTCACCGCCATGAGCACTATCGAGATCGTCCCAGTCGACTCTACTTCGGAGAAACGTGCCTTCCTCCGTCTCCCGGAACGGCTGTATGCCGGTGATCCCCACTGGGTCTGTCCGCTGCGCATCGAACGGCGCGATTTCTTTGACCCTGGGAAGAACCCGTTTTTCGACAATGCCGATGTGCAGTTGTTCTTGGCGCGATGTAATCGGCGTTGGGTCGGACGCATCTCGGCGCATGTCTATCACCCGCACAACCGCGTGCACAATGAGAAGACCGGATTCTTCGGCTTCTTTGAATGCGAGAACGATTATGCGATCGCCGAGGCGCTCTGGAATGCCGCTCGCGACTGGCTGCGCGGGCGCGGCATGGAGACGATGCGCGGTCCGGCCAACTTCACGACCAATCATGAAGTGGGGTTTCTGGTCGATGGGTTCGATCAGCCGCCGGTCCTGATGATGACATACAACCCCCGCTTCTATCCGGAGTTTGCGGAGCGCTACGGCCTGGGAAACGCGATGGACCTCTACGCCTATCACCTCACCGAGGCGGAAGGGCTCGATCCTCGCATCGCCGGCATCATGGAGCGCGTTCGAAAGAGGACCGGCGTCACGATTCGGACGATCGACATGTCCCACTTCGACGACGAAGTTGCGCGCGTCAAACTGATCTATGACGGCGCCTGGGCACCCAACTGGGGATTCGTGCCGATGAACCCCGCCGAACTCCGCCACATGGCCAAGGACCTCAAGCAGATCGTCGATCCGCGTATTGTCCTCTTCGCGGAGATCGACAGCAAACCCGTGGGCTTCTCCCTCACTCTGCCGGACATCAATCAGGCCCTGATCCGTTTGCGCGGACGCCTCTTCCCCTTCGGACTGGTTAAACTCCTGTGGCTGCTCAAAGTCCGTCGCGTGGTCCATCGCGCCCGCGTGCTCGTCTTGGGCATACTCCCCGAGTACCAAAAACGCGGGATTGACAACATCCTGTATTTCGAAACGTATCAGCGCGGCACATCGGTCGGCTATAGCGAAGGCGAGTTCTCGTGGATTCTGGAGACCAACACGCAGATGGTCGCCGCCGCTGAAAACCTCGGCTCCCGCCGGTATAAGACGTACCGGATGTACGATCTGCCGCTCACGTGAACGTGGCATCTCTGAGACCATCCGGCTGCCGGCGAGTTCGCCTCGCCGCTCTCGCGATCACGTTGCTGGCGGTTCCCATCGATCGGGCGCATGGAGATGCACAGGGCCCCGTCGTGGTCGTGCCCGATCCCGCCACCGACACCATCTGGGTGCGGCTGATCTTCGGTGCCGGGTCGGCGTTCGATCCACCGGGGAAGGAGGGTCTGGCCCACTTCACCGCATCGGCACTGATCGCGGACTCGTCGTGCCCCTCTGGCATTCGCGTGTTGGTGGATCGCGATGTCGCCGTCTTCGACGGACAATGCCCGGCCGCGGCCTGGCCGGAATACTCCCAACGGCTCGTCGAACTCCTGTCCCACCCGCGCCTTGAATCACTCGATGCCCAACGTCTCATCGAACGCCAACTCGCCGCTCTCGACAGCGTGCGTTCTGATGATCTGGCCCTCTCCCAGGCGGCGCTGCAGTACTATCTCTATCGCCATCACCCGTATGGGCACCCGCCGGAAGGATTCGATAGCACGATTCGCACCCTGACGGTCGCCGACGCACGGCGATTCTGGCGGAAGCACTACACGAAAGGCAATTACGTGCTCGGACTGGCGGGAAAGATACCGTCCAAGGCCGCTGGAGTGCTCCAGAAGGATCTCCGCGCACTTCCGGGTGGAAAACGACTGCAACTCCCGCTGCTTCCGGACTCGTCCTCCGCTGGACTGTCAATCACCATGATCGAGAGGCCGGGACGGGAATGGTCCACAGTGGCACTGGGTCGGTCGATCGACTGCCGGCGGGGCGATTGGGAGTTCCTTCCCCTGCAGATTGACATCGCCCTTCTCGCCGCCCGCGACGTCTCGAAGTCCGGTCTCGACCGGCTGCTGCGACTCGACCGAAAGCTGTCCGCCGGCGTGTTCGCCACAGTGGAACATCGGCCGTTGGCAACCGGGATCGGATGGGCGGATGAGACCTTTCCCCGCCAGCAGAACTACATGTTCCTCGGCACTCAGACCCGAACGACGAATCTGGCCTTCGTGCTCAACATCGTGGTGCGGGAGTTGACGGATCTGTTTGGGCAGGGGTTGGCACGGGATGACATCAAGAAGGCGTGCTCATTCGTTATCGGCAACGCCCCGTGGCCGGACGGTCAGGCGGTCGAGCGGATGCGCGTCGGCTTGTGCGACCTCTGGCTTGGCAAGCCCCGCTGGTCGGAACACACTGCCGACCGCATGGCGCAACTCACCGCCGCCGATCTGCATCGCGCCGCCTCAGAGTCACTCGACCCACGCACGCTGCAGATCGTCGCGATTGTCCCCGATGGCCAGGCGTTCGCGACGCAACTTCTGAACGGACAACTCACGCTCGCATACCCGCCCGGCGTCGATCGGGAGCGAATCCGCGCACAGGATCAACGCTACCTGTCGTACCGCCCCGCGTGGCAGGTTCAGAACATGCGGATCGTCAAGGCCGCAGAGATGTTCCGTTAGCCGGCCATGATGGCCTCGATGATCTGCCGGTTGGCCGCCGGAAACGCCAACCGGGCCAGCTCTCCGAGCCGGACCCAACGAAAACGCTGGCAGCCCAGGGGGCGCGGGATGCCCGACAGATAGCGGCACTCAAAGACATGCAGTCTGACATTGTAGTGGCTGTAGGCATGGGGAATCACCATGCGCTTGACCCCGACGGCCACGGTGATTCCCAATTCCTCGCGAATCTCACGACGGCACGTCTCGGCCAGCGACTCGTTCCCTTGGCGCTTGCCGCCGGGGAATTCCCACAGCCCGGGGAGAAGCCCGTCCTCCGGCCGCTGGGCAATCAGAATGCGTCCGTCGGCGCGGCGGATGATGCCGCAGGCGACATTGACATGGCGGCGTAACGGTCGCCCCGGCGGCAGACCATACCCAGTCGGGTCCCCCACGTGCCGCGCGCGGCAGTCTGCACGCAAGGGGCATTCACCACAACGCGGATGGCGCGGCAGACAGACCAACGCGCCAACTTCAATCAACGCATCGGTCCAGAGCGCCCCGCGCCCGATCGTCATCAGCCGCTCCAATCGACGGCGGATCGCCGTGCGGACTGCGCCCGAACGCACATCGCCGCGAATGGCGAACAAACGCGCCGCCACCCGCGCCACATTGGCGTCGATCGGGGGAATCCGTCTCCCGAAGCAGAAATTCATAATGGCCGCCGCCACGTAGTCGCCGACGCCGGGAAGGGCGCGAATCGCCGTGTCGGTCGACGGGAACAAGCCGCCGTGTTCTGTCTGGATCAGACGCGCCGCGCGGTGCAAATGGCGGGCGCGATGATAGTAGCCCAGTCCCTCCCATTCCTTCATTACATTGCCCAACGGGGCCCGCGACAGCGACGCCAATGTGGGAAACCGCTGCAGAAACCGAAGGTAGCGCTTCATCGCCACTGTAGCTGTCGTCTGGACCAAGAGGATCTCAGAGACCCAGATACGGTAGGGGTCGGTCTCACCGCGCCACGGCAACGTTCGTGCATGACGCCCAAACCAGCGGCGCAGCCGTGTGTAGAGGGCACGGTTATCGGGGGACGCGATTGCCGACATGGATTCGTAGGGTGGGTGCTCCGCACCCACCACAGGCGGCTACAAGCCCCCTGTCCTCGACATGGACCCGCACATGTAGGGACCGTTCGCGAACGGCCCGCGGGCGCATCACGATGCACCCCTACACGACAACAACGGAATCCTCACCGCAACAGCAGCCAGGTGGACACGATGGCCAAACCCACGCCGAGGGCGCGGGTCCAGGTCACCGGCTCGTGCAGCAGAGCAATGCCCACAATTACCGGCACGAGGACCGAACCCATGACGAAGATCGGCGCCGCGACCGACAGCATCCCCTGGCGGTAGACGACGAATCCGAGGACGCCGGCGATGGCCACGCAGATGCCTCCCGCCACCGCATACACCAACCCCGGGCGCGAGACAGCGGGCCCCCACGGTTGCTCCCGGATGACCGAGAGGTATATCCCCAGGACGATGATCGCCGTCGCCTCCAGCCAGAATGCCGCCGTGACATCGGGGATTCTCCCCGCCGCCAGTTTGGTGAACACGTGGTAGAGTCCCGCCAGGCCCCCCGCCACGATCGCCAACACGACCCAGCGCTCCATCGTCTTGTCGCTCCCGGTTCGTCCAGTCCGGCATGCGGGCACGCACGTCTCCCGCTGGGACTCAGTATAGCCGAGATTCCGCTGGCCGACTACGCCGATTTCGACTATGATCGACCGGGCAAACCAAGGAGGCCAAAGGCATGAGTGAACATCTGGCCGAGCAACTGGGGGTCAAGAACGACCGACGCATTGTGTTCCTGGTGATGGATGGTCTGGGTGACATTCCCTTTGGCGCGCACACACGAACACCGTTGGAGGCGGCGCGCAAACCGAACATCGACGCGTTGCTGCCGCAGGCGACGACCGGCCTATTCGATCCGGTCGAACCGGCGATCACCCCCGGCTCGGGACCGGGGCATCTCGGGTTGTTCGGCTATGACCCACGCAACCACCTGATCGGACGCGGCGTCCTGGAGGCATTGGGGATCGACTTCCCGCTCGGCGATGACGACATTGCCGCTCGATTCAACTTCTGCACGCTGGATGCGCAACGCCGCATCACCGACCGCCGTGCCGGACGGATCGGCGACGACGTCAACCGGCGCTTGGTGGACAGACTCAACGCGATGGTGCGCATTCCCGGCCCGGTTGAAGTGATCGTGCGCAGTGTCTCGGAGCATCGCGGATTGGTCGTTCTGCGCGGCGGTAACCTTGGCGGCCGGGTGAACGATACCGATCCTCAAAAAGAGGGCGTGACGCCGCTGCCGGCACAGGCGCTGGACAACGAATCGCAACCAACCGCCAAGATTCTCGACCAGTTTGTCGCCGCCGCCGAAGCAGCACTGAAGGATGAACCGAGGGCCAATGGTCTGTTGCTACGGGGCATCGACAAGCGGCCGCCGATTCCCAAGATCGGCGAGCGCTTCCCAATCAACGCCGCCGCCGTTGCGACCTATCCAATGTACCGCGGCATCGCCCGTCTGGTCGGTATGACCGTCCTCGATCCGCCGGGCGACCTCGCCGCCACCATGGCCGCCGCGGCAGCGGTTCCCGCCTCGTTCGACTATCTATTTGTGCACATCAAATACACCGACAAGGCAGGTGAAGACGGCGATTACGACCGCAAGGTCTCGGTCATCGAAGAGGTCGACCGGCATCTGCCGGTCCTGATGAAATCGAAACCCGATGTGCTCGTGATCACTGGTGATCATTCGACGCCGGCGGCGCTGAAATCGCACTCGTGGCATCCGGTCCCGGCGCTGCTCTATGCGCCCGGCACGGTCCGTCCGGACAATGCACCGACGTTCGGTGAGCGCGCCTGTCAATGCGGGGGGCTGGGACATCTGCCGATGCGTCACCTGCTGCCACTGGCATTGGCGCATGCGCAGAAACTGGCCAAGTTCGGGGCGTAGAATGAAAGACCTCCCCCCCCTGCGGGTGGGGCACTGAGTACGCTCGACAGAACGGAGGTCGGCATGACATTGCGAACCGCAGTCGGCATGATTGTCGGGCTCCTGTGGATTCTCATCTACCCGCCCGATGGGCAGTCCAAGACAACCCACATTTCTGGTGACCTGCAATCGGCGCTTGAACATGCCGTAACAGGCGACACGATTCTTCTCGCACCCGGCACCTATGAAGCCAAACCGGTCGAATTCGTCGACTCCCTCTGCGGCAATTGCCAGGACCAGCGGACCAAGCACCGGGCGTCACATGGATTCCATGTGAAAGACAAGTCGCTGTGGATCGTCGGCGCCGGTGCCGATAAGACGATCCTCGTGACCAAGGCGGGGTATGGCGTCTTCTTCGACAACGCCGGGACATCGGGGATCTCCCATCTGGCGATCACCGGTGGCATACGCGACACCTGCGGCATGGCGACCGATGCCGGAATTGTCGCGCGCCATACGCGTCTCGTGGTCGAGAACTGCTGGATTCGGGACAACACGGAGTACCCCGATTCGATCATCGTCGGCATCGGCGGCGTGATGGGACGCGAAGGCGCGGAGCTGTTCATCATCGACAACCGCATCACCAACAACACCTGGGATGGGATCGCGCTCTACCGCGGCGCCACTGCCTACATCGCCGACAATGAGATCGCCGGTGGCCGCGGCGCGGGGATCGGGATCACCTGGGATGCCACGGCGACCGTCCTGCGCAACCGGGTCTCGGGATTCTGGAAGGGGATCGGCTCCTTCGGCGCCACCCGCGTCGTCTGCAAGAACAACATCGTGTTCAATCTGCTCGGCTGGGGACTCATCGCCACCGGAACCTCATACATGGATTGTGCCAACAACATCGTCTACCAATGCGGCAATTGTGGTTTCGGCCTGTGGGGACCGGATGTGCACGGGCGGCTGACCAACAACGTCTTCGTGAAGAACGGCTGGCGCGAGCAATGGGTCTGCCCGCGTGTCGGCGTGTGGAATTACGGCCATCCGATCCAATTCCCGATGACCAACAATGTCCTCTGGGACAATGTCGAAGGTGACTGGCGCGATATGCCCGACTACACCGATGAATACGGCAATGTCCACGCCGATCCGATGTGGGACTCATTGACCTTCATGCCCCAAGCGGGGTCACCCCTAATCGACAAAGGCAACCTCGAACTGAATGACACCGATGGGTCGCCGTGCGACATCGGCATCTACGGCGGGCCGCAGGCATTCCGACATCCGGTCGAAGTCCCCCGCAGCTCGCCGGTGGATACGCGCAAGAAGAAATAGGGGCGTTGCATAACTGTGCGCAAGACGACCGCGTTCGGCACAATACCGGTGAACAAGGGGCTTAAGCCCCTTGCCTGCTCGTGAGGGAGGGGGGACACATGGCACGACGCATTGCCTGTTTGTGGCTCACGCTGATGGTTGCCGTAGTGGCCTGCCGGGCGACAGATGACCCGGCAAAGTCGACCAAGGGAGGTAAGCAGATGCTCCTCACCATCACCAGCACCGCCTTCACCGAAGGCGGCATGATTCCGGCGAAGTACACCTGTGACGGCGCCGACATCTCGCCGCCGCTGTCTTGGAACGGTGTACCCAAGGAAGCGAAGAGTCTGGCGCTGATCTGTGACGACCCCGATGCGCCGGCGGGAACCTGGGTCCACTGGGTGATCTTCAACGTCCCGCCCGATTCCGCCGGTCTACCGGAAAAAGTACCGCCGGATTCGACTCTCCCGAATGGAACGTGGCAGGGAACCAATGATTTCCGCAAGGTCGGTTATGGCGGCCCCTGCCCACCCGGAGGAACGCACCGCTATTACTTCAAGCTCTACGCGCTGGACACCGCGTTGAATCTCACGGGGCGCGTGACCAAGGCCGATCTCCTGGGGGCGATGGACAAGCACATCCTGGCCGAGGCGCAGTTGATGGGGAAGTATCGGAGGAAGTAGTCCGAGCCGATCCGGCAGTTCACGGCACGGTTGGACCACGGCCCCATGGCGTGGGCCGCCGGCAGAGGCCATCCTCCGCCAGCAACTAAACTCGCACCAAAGCTCGCGAATTTTGTATCATGGCGTGTCTTGGTGCCGGTCGGACGGTCGGCGCTGGGCACACGAATCGACAAAAGGAGCGGCACAGATGGCGATACGCAAAATCGGGATTGTCGGCTGCGGTCAGATGGGTTCCGGGATCGCGCAGGCGGCGGCGCAATCCGGCTACGATGTGAAGATCCGCGAAGTGACCATGGACCTCTTCGAGCGCGGCTTCAAGCGCATCGAGGGCTCACTGGCGAAGTTTGTGGAAAAACAGAAGCTGAGCGCCGCCGATCGCGATGCCGCGTTGAAACGCATCTCCGGGACGACGGCCTTGAATGAAATGAAGGACTGCGACCTTGTGATCGAGGCCGCCATTGAGAACTTCGATGAGAAAGTGAAGATCTTCCGCGAACTCGATGCTCTGTGCGGCCCGGCGACGGTCTTCGCCTCGAATACGTCCTCGTTGTCGATCGGCGACATGGCCGCCGCGACCAAACGCCCCGACCGCTGCTGCGGCCTGCACTTCTTCAATCCCGTACCGATGATGAAGCTGGTCGAAGTCGTCCGCACCATCGACACGTCGGATGAGACCTACCGCGCGGCGCGGGAGTTTGCGGAGTCGGTGGGCAAGACGGTCGTGACCGCCAAGGACTCCCCCGGATTCATCGTCAACCGTCTGTTGATCCCCTATCTCTTGGACGCCATCCGTGCCTATGAGTCCGGGGTCGCCACCCGCGAGGACATCGACAACGGCATGATGCTTGGGTGCGGGCACCCGATGGGCCCTCTGGCGTTGACCGACTTCATCGGTCTCGACACGACCCTGTACATCGCCGACATCATGTTCATGGAATTCAAGGACGCCCGTTGCGCCGCGCCGCCGCTGTTGCGCCGGCTGGTACAAGCGGGATATCTCGGCAAGAAGTCCGGACGCGGGTTCTATGAGTACCCGGCGAAGTGATAGATCCTCTTCGGACAGAACCGCACGCGATCGCGGACAAGGGGCTTAAGCCCCTTGTTTCCCTGTGGTGATGGGAGATTTTGGATTATGGCTGACTATGAAACCCTGCTGATCGACAGCGCCCCGCCTCTGGCGACGGTCACGATCAACCGCTCCGCGGTGCTCAACGCACTCAATGATCAGACGATTGCGGAGCTCGACTCCGCCTTTGCGGCGTTGTCGGCCGACGCGACGATCCGCGTCGTCATTCTCACCGGCGCGGGTCCGAAGGCCTTTGTCGCCGGGGCCGACATCGGCGAGTTGAAGGCCTGTGATGTCTTCCGCGGCATCACCAAGATCACGACCGGCCAGGCGCTCACCAAGCGCATCGAAACCTCGCGCCTGATTGTGATCGCCGCCATCAATGGCTTCGCTCTGGGTGGCGGCTGTGAGCTGGCGATGGCCTGCGACATCCGTCTGGCCGCCGACACGGCGCGATTGGGCCAGCCCGAGGTGAACTTGGGAATCATCCCCGGCTATGGCGGCACACAACGGCTGCCGCGTCTGGTCGGACGGGGCAAGGCCAAGCAGTTGATTCTCACCGGCGATATGATTGGCGCCGCCGAGGCGCACCGCATCGGCCTGGTCGATGAGATCTACCCCGCCGCCGAGTTGATGGACCGGGCACGGGAGATGGCCCAGAAGATCGCCGCCAAGGGGCCGATCGCCGTTGCTATTGCCAAAGACGCCATCAATCGCGGCATGGACATCGATCTGGACAGCGGGCTGGCGTACGAGGCGACCCAGTTCGGCGTTGTGTGCGCGACCGAGGACAAGACCGAGGGGTGCGGGGCGTTCCTGGAAAAGCGGCCCGCGCAGTTCAAAGGAAAGTAATCAACAGTGGCGGGTTTACGCATCTGTCATCCCGAGCGAAGCGAGGGATCTGCTTTGTTGTTTGTGAGAAACAGCGGATTCCTCGTCCGCCGCGGCGGACTCGGAATGACAGGCGTCGCTCTGCGACCACAACCTGGCCAACAAGGGGCTTAAGCCCCTTGCCCTCAGGCAAGGCGATGAGGTACGAGATGCACATTTGGAGGTGACAGATGGACTTTGCCCTGTCCGATGAACATGCGGCGATCCGCGAGGTCGCCCGCGAGTTCACCGAGAAGAAACTGATCCCGCGCGCCGATGAGTTCGACCGGACCGGGAAGATGGACTTCGATCTGGCCCGCCAGATGGGCGAGGCCGGCTTCCTCGGCGTGATCATACCCGAGGCATACGGCGGCGCCGGGCTGGACACGCTCGCCTATGCCATCGTGATGGAGGAGCTGGGACGCGGCTGCACGTCGCATTCCACGCTCGTCGGCGCGCACAATTCCCTGTTCGGGTATCCGATCTCAGAATACGGCAACGAAGAACAGAAACGCCGATATCTGCCGCCGGTCTGCTCCGGCGAGAAATTCGGCGCGTTTTCCCTGACCGAGCCGAATGCCGGTTCCGATGCGGGCGGCATCGAGACCGTGGCGACGCGCAATGGCGACCACTATGTCCTCAATGGTAACAAGATATTCGTCAGCAATGGTGCCTTCGCCGACTATATCATTATCATGGCCAAGATCGACCGCCGCGCCGGTGCCCGCAGCATGACCGCCTTCCTCGTGCACAAGGAGATGCCCGGCTTCTCCATTGGACACATCGAGGAGAAGATGGGTCTGCACGCCTCGCCGACGACCGAGTTGGTCCTGGAGGATCTGCGTGTTCCTGCCGAAAACGTCCTCGGCAAACCGGGCCAGGGATTCCGCATCGCTCTGGCATCGCTCGACTGCGGCCGCATTTCGGTGGCCGCCAATGCCGTAGGGCTCGGGCAACGCGCCTTCGAATTGGCCCTGAAATACTCAAAGGAACGGCGTCAATTCGGCCAGCCGATCAGCTCGTTCCAACTGGTGCAGGCGCATCTGGCCGACATGCACTGCCGTCTGCAGTCCGCCCGCTACCTGGTCTATCATGCGGCCTGGACCAAGGATCAGGGCCGCGATTACACGACCGAGGCCGCCACCGCCAAGCTCGTCGCCTCGGAGATGGCGACATTCGTGACCCACCGCGCCATGCAGATTCTCGGCGGGTATGGCTATATCCGCGAATACGAAGTCGAGCGGCTCTATCGCGACGCCCGCATCACCGAGTTGTTCGAAGGAACATCCGAGATCCAACGCCTCGTGATCGCGCGCGGGTTGATCAAGCATGGATGAATGGGGGCGTATGGCAATACGCCCCTACTCAGTAACGCCACACCCGTATCCTCAATCTCCGTCCCCGCTGAAACTCTCCGCCCCGCCAAACGTGTAACAAGCATCCCCGCGTGCGCGAGCGCCCACCCCTCGTGCCCGCAACCGCGCTGTCGAGGAGTTGACAACCATGGTCATCTGCGTCGCCGCGCTGCAATACCCCCTGGGCGGGCCGATCACCCTGGAGGACAAGCTGCATCTGTTCCGGCGGCGGCCGGATTTCGTGTGTCTCCCCGAGTATTTCCCCGTCCGCGCGGCCGATCGCACGTTGCGCGAGGCCGAGCGCTGTGCGGCGCAACGCCGGGCCGAGCTGGCGCGATTGTCGCAGGAGTTACAGTGCGTGGTGATCGGCGGCTCGATGCCGCAAGCGACAGACGGCGGCTATGCGAACACGACGACGATCTTCGACCGTGGCGAAGTCGCCGGATCCTATCAGAAAGTGAATCCCTACGGCCGCGAAGAGGAACGCGGGATCGTCCCCGGCCGGGAATACCGCGTGTTCGTCCTCGGCGGCGTCCGCATCGGCGTCCTGATCTGCGCCGACGTCTTGTCCGCAGAGGCCTTCGCCGCCATGCATCGGCTCGGCGCCGAAGTAATCTTCGTGCCGACGGTGTCGCCGTTTCGTGAGACCGACACGATCACGGAGAAGGACCGCCGCGACGCCGAGATCTTCGTCGCCGGAGCCCAGAAAGCCCGCGCCTACGTGGTCAAGACCTGCGGTGTGGGCACGCTCTTCGGCGGACGGTTGCAGGGGCGCTCGGGGATATTCGCCCCATGGGGAATACTCGATCGCGTGAATCCCGACGGTGAAGATCGTAAGATGATCCTCGCGGAGCATCTGGACATCGAGGAGATTCGTGAGTTCAAGCGTCTGATGGACCCCGCCGGTCTGGCCGACGATCTGCCGCATACGCTCCCCGCCTTGCGGCCGGTGCGAACACCCAACCA
The DNA here is from genome assembly GCA_040752595.1 of Candidatus Zixiibacteriota bacterium. Lineage (NCBI taxonomy): Bacteria > Pseudomonadati > Candidatus Zixiibacteriota > Candidatus Zixiibacteriota bacterium. Next base: position 44,069 of record JBFMGX010000050.1, on the reverse strand, counting down.
CGTGGACATTGGCTCACCCTGAGACCGTCCCGGGCGAAGACAAGCTTCGCCCCTACGGATTCTCGCCCGATTGCTCGTAGGGGCGATCCTTGTGATCGCCCTCTGAGGCCGATTCGTCCTTGCCGCCCCGGTCGCAAGAGTGGTAATCTGCGGTGTGAACGAGGGGCGGCCCATGACCGACACCCTGCCCCGGCTGCGCTCCGATCTGGTTGTCCACGTCGAAGGTGGGAGCCCGCAGCCGGTCTACATCATCAAAGATCCGCTCACCGGACGCTTCTTTCGCCTGCGCGCCCCCGAGCACTACCTGCTGACACGCGCCGACGGCCAGATATCCCTGGCTGAGGCGATCCGCCAGACCGAAGAGCGATTTAACATCCAACTGGGCCACGAGGCCGCCGCCGCCTTCTTCGCACGGATGGAGCGTCTGCTCTTCTTCGAGGGGCCCGCCATCGAGCGCGTCACCGGACAACTGGCACGGACTGTACGGGGACGGCGCCGTGCTTCCGTCTGGACCATCCCCATCGCCGCCTTCGACCCCGATCGACTGCTGACTCGGTGGTTGCCCGTCCTGCGTCTGATGTTTCGGCCGCTCACCGTCGCGACGGCCCTCATCGTCATGGCAGGGGCCACGCTGACCCTCACGGCGCAAGGCACCGCCTGGCGGTTGGGGAGCGCCGGCCTGTGGCATTTTGCATCGATCCCGATGTTGCTGGCGGCCATCGGCGTGATCGCCTACGTGCACGAATTCGGACATGCACTGACGTTGAAGTACTATGGTGGTTCGGTGCACGAGATGGGTTTCCTGCTGCTCTACTTCCAACCGTGCGTCTACTCCAATATCAGTGACTCCTATCTTCTACCCCGACGCAACTGGCGCCTGCACGTCGGTCTTGCCGGTCTGTTCTTCCAGGGGCTTCTCACGGCGGTGGCGATCCTCCTCTGGCGCCTGCTCGAACCGGCCACGGCGGCGTCGCACTTCCTGCAGGTGCTGGTGACCGTCTCCCTGGCTCTGGTGCTGTTCAATCTCAACCCGCTGATCAAACTGGACGGCTACTACCTGCTCGTGGATTGGTTGCGGATGCCCAATCTGCGTGCCCGGGCCTTTGCCCACTGGCGGGGTATCCTTCGCCGCTGGATCATCGGCGGGGCCGATGTGGCATCACCGGCCGCACCGCGTGCACGGCGAATCTACTTCTGGTATGGCCTGTTCGCGGCCCTCTACACGACCGCGCTGGTCGGCGTGATACTCTACCATGCCACCCTTCTTGCATATGCTCACTGGGGCGGCGCCGGTGTCGTGATTCTGTATGCCCTCATCGGCATCCTCGCCTTCACGGCGCTCGCACCGTCGGGGTCAGCCACATCGGAAGATGACCGAGGAGCGGAAGTGACAACGCACCCACGACGTTCGCGCAAGCCGCTGTTCTTCTGGAGCACGCTCGTCGTCATCATCGTCCTGTCGGCGATCATCCGGCTGGAGCGACGTGTCGGCTCCGCCTGCGAGGTGGAGGCCGTCTCCCGCTACACGGTGACCTCGCCGACCGGCGGCACGCTCGAAGCGACATTGTATGTCGGCGGAACATCCGGGAATGGCCGGCCGACGACCCGACGGGAGCGCTCGGTGCTCCAGGCCACGACTTCGGAGTTCTCCGTCGTGGCCTATGACCTGCGCGTGCGCGAGGGCGACAGCGTCCATGTCGGCGACACGCTGGTGGTCATGTCTTCCAATCGGTACCGGGCACAACTGGCAACACGAATCGCCGAGCAGAATCGCACGCGCGCCGAGCTCAACCTGCTGTTCTCCGGTCCCAAGAAGGACGCGGTACTGGAGTTGCGGGCGCAACTGGCGGAGGCACAGGCGCAGTTGGAGAACCGGGAGCTGGAGTTGGAACGCGGCCGCAGAATGTACGAGCGCAATCTGATTTCCGAGGCCGAACTGCAGGCCAAGCGCGCCGACATGGAGAAGGCCAAGGCGCAAAAGGACGCCAAGAACTCCGCCCTGGCGCTTTTGATCTCGGAGCCGAAGGCGGAGGAAATCGCCGTGAAGGAGGCCGAGATCGCCGCCCTCGATTCCCAGATCGACTTCCTGCGCGCCCAGATTGCCGCCTCGACACTGATCGCTCCGATCGACGGGATTGTGACCCGCGTCGAGCGCACCGGCATCCTGGTGGAGGTCGCCGACCTCGATCCCGTCCGCCTGCAACTCTGGGTCGACGAGAACGACATCGCCGACGTCCGTGCCGGTGCCCCCGTGGCCCTGAAGGTCCGGCCGCTGCCGTTCACACAGTTTCGCGGCCGCGTCGCCGAGATCGCCGCCGATGCCGACACGATCGGCTCGCGCCGTCGCTTCCTTGTAACTACGGAGATTAGCAATCTCGAAAATATCCTCAAGCCGGGAATGAGCGGCTATGCCAAGATCGCCTGCGGCCGCCGTCCGATTCTCGCTCTTCTGGCCCGCCGCGTCATCCAGTTCTTCCGCGTGGAATTCTGGTCGTGGTGGTAGCGCGAAAGAGCCAGTTGCATGGACCGCCGAATTGCGCGAGCCGTCGTCATGTTCCACTCAACATCTTGTATGATCGATTGGGCGCAACTCAAGATACTGTGGTCACATGCTTTCCGTCCGCCTAATCCTGTGGCAAACAGCGACTTTCGCTTGACATGACGGTTTTTGTCGGCTAGAATAGACTCAGGTCGGTGGGATGAACCTGCAGCCGTTCATCCCGGAAAGACCAATGCCCTGCTGCGTTTACTCGCTTTGCTTACCCGCATGGACGCGTGGACGACGGCCAGTATGGCTGTGTGAATAGTCTGATCAGAGAGTACAGGATGTGAGGCCCTAAGCCAGGGAAGGTATGTCAAGCGGGCGTGAACACACCCCGCAACGATGATCTGATACACTGAGAAGAAAAAAGATCGGGCCGGGGTGGTGCCCGGCCCAGTCAACCACCGGCAGTAACCCGGAGAAGGGAGGTGAGTTGATGGAGGTTTACACCTTGGAGGTTGAGGTCCTCGAGGACAAGCTCGCTCCGATCGGCATCAGTGTCGGCGGCGGTTGAGTCTCAACCCCCGGAACCGACGGCCGTCGCCCCAAGCGGCGGCCGTTTCTTTTTCGTACTCTGGTGCAGATATCGGTAGACACGGTCACACAGTAGGAGACACTCTAACACGCCACCAGTTCCCGAATGCGCCGGGCCGTTTCAGACAGCATACACGCCAGCGGCTGCCCCTCATACTGCGCGTGGTCTCCGGTCGAGTCGATCGTCTGTGTGATCGCCTTGAGAATACGCGCCGCCTCATTCAGCGACCGCAGTGCCGGCTCATAGTCGGCCTGGTCATGCAACAGATGTCCCTGCACCACCAATGCACGCCAGAGCGTGTCCCAGTTCCCATCGCGACGCAATTGCGCGATGGCGCGACTGACTGTTGACAGGGCAGCATGCGCATCGCCCTGCCGCGCCTGCCACTGCGCCCGCCAGACCTGAAAGGCGGCCGCCCAGTGCCAACGCGGCGACCGATCCAGGAATTCCTCAACGTGGCGACGTGCTGCGTCATCGACCCCCCCAGTGGAATGCTCTGCCAGGCGCGCGAAGGCCAAATGGGCGGCCTTGTGAGGGGCGCCGACTCGCTCGGCGGCCGCGCGTCCCTCCTGCCACAACGCCCCCGCCGACTCATCCCGCATCGCAACCGCCGCGCTCAGTCTCAAGATCAGGCAGTCGACGTGGAGGTGACCGTTCGCCAGTGACGTCCCGCGCGGAACCACCGCATCAAGCACCGCGAGAGCCCCCCGCTGGTCGCCGAGTCGGTGCCGTCGCGATGCTGCCACCAACGCCAAGCCGATCCGCAGATCGTCATTCTTGATCGATTCCAGCGCCTGCTCTCCCCGTGCGACATATGTCTGCGCGGTGCGGAAGTCACCGGCACGCAGATGGGCCTCCGCCAGCAACGCGGCCACCTCGGCTCCGGTGGCGATATCGCCGAGGTCGTCGGCCCGTTCCAAAACGGCAACTCCCAAGGTCACTGCATGGCGGAGGTCCCCACGCTCCAAAGCGACTTCAATGAGGTTTCGACGATTGAACAACTCCTCGCTCTTGGCGTCGGCGCCGCGGTTGTGTTCGGCCGCCGCCTCAAACAGCGACGCCGCATCTTCCAGCCATCCCTGCATGAAGAACAAGGCACCGAGGTTGTTCAACGAGCGCGCCATTTCCACCGGATCGTTCAGACGCTGGTGAATGGAGAACGCCTCACGGAAGTGCGCCTCCGCCTCGGTGTAGGCATATTGGACCAGATTGACCGCGCCGAGGTTGGTCAGGATCACCGCGGCAAACGTCTCGCCCCCCGGCTCCTGCCGTTGGATGGCGAGCGCCTCCTGGTAGTACTGCTGGGCCGACGCCATATCGGCGGCAACCCAGTACATGTTCCCAATGTTCGTGAGCGTTCGCGCAAGCTCCAGACGGTCGCCGACCTCTTCCCAAAGCCGTCGTGCCCGCCTCAACGCCCGCACGCCCTTCTCGAACCGGCGCGTGATCCGATAGAGATCGCCGAGGTCCTTCAGCGTCTCGGCCAGAAGGCGCAGATCACCATTCTTGCGCCCCAACACGAGGATCTCGCGATAGAGGCGATGGGCAACGTCAAGGTGGCCGGAGGCCTTCTCCAGATCCCCCTGCACCATCCGGGCCCGCCCCTGCCAGTGGGTCCGCAGCGAGGGTTCGTCGATGCGCTGGGCCGCCAATTCCGCCGCGACGATGTGACGGCGTGCGGCATCGCGCTGGTCGTCGTCGATCTCCAAGACGGCCGCCGCGAGCGCGTGCCGGGCCGCATTCGACCAATCGCCGCCGTCGGCGCAGCAATCGGCCAGCACACTCTCGCGCAGCAGATCGGGACGCAGTCGGCGCGCCTCGATGGCCTCGGCCAGCGCCAGAGAATCCCGTGCACGTTCGCCGGCGGACATCCCGGCCCGCCGGACCACATCCCACCCGGGAAAGCGCAGGCGGACATCGAAGCAGGGCTCCTCTGGGGCCAGATTCTGGCAGATGATCAAGCCCCGCAGAGCGAGACGATCGACGACCGACAGCAGATCATCTCCGGGTCTATCCCAAAGATCGTTCAAGATGGTAAGGTGACCGCACGACCGTCCCAACGCCAGCCAATCGATGAGGCGGGCTTCGGCATCCGTCAGATCACCGGTCACGGAGCGGAACAGCGCCGCGGCATCGTCTGTCGCCGCCCAACTGATCACACCGCTCTCATTGAGATTCCAATCACCCTGAGACAGACGCAAGTCCCCTTGCGCAATCAGGCAGCGGATGAGCGCCGACACTGCCGTAGGGATCCCGCCTGTTGCGCCAGCCACGGTCGCCGCTGTCCGGGCCGCGAAGTCCTCATCGCCGGTCAACCGCGTTAGGAACTCGCGAACACGTTGCACGTCCCACGGCAGGAAGTCGACAGCCCGCGTGGTGTCCGAAGCCGGTGGGTCCGTGACGTCAGGTTGTGGGACAGGCGACCAGTGGCATTCGACGCGACGCGTCACGCCGCAATCATCGATGGTCGCCTCGACCGGGACGGCATCAGCGGACGAGTCCGCGGCATCGGCCCCGGGGACGCAGCGGACAGACCACCCTCTCCGGCTCAGGGCAAAGGCCAGTTGGCGGGGCAATCGCGGTGCGGTGTCACCACACCCCCAAACCGCCCAGTGTATCTGATGGCGTGCTTCCGCTTCATCGACCAATTGCTCCACGAACTGCCGTTCTTGGTCGTCCCAGCGGCATTCTTCGCTGCGCAGATGCCAGGGTAGTTGCGAATTAAGAAGGGCTTCGAGCTCCAGTGCGGGGTCATACTCGGCCAGCCACCGGAGGAGATCGAGGTCGTCGCGGCCCCGCTCGTTGGGATTCTTGGCCAACAGACGCGCCAAAACGGTCTGTGCCCACTCCGGCGCCGGTTTGACCTGTGGCAAACTGAACTCCGGTGCCGTCTCGAGGTGCCCGGCTACCTCCATAGCCGTTTCCGAGGAGGCGAAGGGACGGCGACCATAGGTCCATTCATAGAGAATGGCGCCGACGGCGTACCAGTCGGCGCGTCCATCGGCCGGTTCACATTTCAGGAACTCCGGGGCACAGTAGCCGACCGTGCCCGCCCCGCGGGGCCGACCCGGATCACCCACTGGACGGGCCAGACCAAAATCCAGCAGGCAGAGCGTATCCGAAATCTCCGAAGCGACGTGGGATGGCTGTGGCGGGCGCCAACGGAAATTGTCGGGCTTCAGATCCCCGTGCACCCACCCGCGCCGATGTAGGAAGAGGAGAACGGTGGACATCTCCCGGAGGACATGCACGAAATCATCGGCGGTCGGGGACGTGAAGCGGTCCCACAGCAACGGACCCCCGATCCAATCATTCACCATGTACGGACGGCCCTCGGCGACACCGAAATCCCATGCCCGCGGTAACTGGGGGAACACCAATTGCGACAGGATCTCGTATTCGCGCTCCAGCGCCGTCGTCAAGGCCGGATCCGCCGACGCATCCGCCCACTTCAGGGCTCGCGGCCGGCCCGAGACATCGGCGACCTGATAGACGCCGGCGAAGCCGCCGTGACCAACGGCGACGCCACGATAGGGTCCGATCGGGATGGAAGCCGCAGACATGGCAAGGGTCCACCAAGACCCCAGGACCGATGGCGATTCAACAAACCACGTGTCAGCTTCCGAACGACGAGTAGGGACGGTGCGCGGGCAACTCGATGGAGAACGTCGCTCCGTGGCCGGGTGTGCTCTCGACGCGAATGGTCCCGCCGTGATTCTGGATGATCGTCCGGCAGTTGGACAGCCCGAGTCCATGCCCGCCGCGTTTGGTGGTGAAGCGCGGCTCGAAGACGCGCGTCAGATGCTCGGGGGCAATACCGGGTCCATTGTCGCGGATCGAAAGCTCCACGGTCTGGGACTCGGATCGGTGCCGCGCCTGAATGTGAATGGCGCAGGTCTCGCCGGAGGGCGTGGCGTCAACGGCGTTGTTGTAGAGATTCAGCAGGACCGACTGCAATTGCCCGGCGTCCAGTTTCACCGGCGGCAGTCCCGGAGCGAAATCACAGGTGAAACGCACGCTGCTGAACAGCCGTAGCGGACGGATCGTGAACAGGTGCTCTTCGACCAGGTCCTTGATGTCGTGCTCGACCAACTCGGTGTCGATCTGCGTGTAATCCATCAACCCCCGGGTGAACCGCGCCATGTTCTCGATGGAGTCTTGAATGCGGGCGCAGCTTTCGGAGAGCTTGTCCAGACGGCTGCCCCGAAGATGGATCGGCAGAAGCTCGGAGTGCGCCTGGAGAATCTCCAGGTGATTGTTGAGCTCGTGGCCGATGGCGGCCGCCATCTCGCCTTTGGCCACCATCTTCTCCGAGAGAATGACATACTTCTCGAGCATCACCTGGTCGGTGATCTCTTCGGCCACGACGATCACCTTCGGCGGCTCGCCGGGGATGCCGTTCAAAGGGGAGATTTTCAGCGACAGGACCGTCTCGCAGCCGCCGATCGTGATGAAGTACTTGTCCTTGGCCAGCGGCTTGTGACTACGAACAACCTCGGTCAGAGTCCGATCCCACCACTCCCGCTCCGAGGGGGGGAGAATTTCCACCAGCAGCCGGTGCTCCTGGACCAGCGAACCGGCCGTCCACGTGTCCTCGGGCGCATGGAAGATCTGCTCGGCGGCGGCGTTGAATGTCAGGATTCGCAGTTGGTAGTCCAGCACACAAATCCCGACCGGGGTCTTGTTGACCACATTCTCGTTGTAACGCGTCAAGGAGAGCAGCCGCTCGTACAGCTTGGCATTCTCGATGGCGATGGCCGCTTGTTCGGCAAACAACTCGAAGAGTCGCAGGTCACTCTTGCCGAACAGTCCGGCGCGCGACTGGTTGTCCAGATAGCAGACGCCGATCACCGTATCCTTGATCTTGAGCGGCACGCAGATAATGAAGCGCAGGTTCAATTCGGCCACCGACTGCTGGTGGGCGTAACGGGGGTCCTCCTGGGCGTTGGAGGTATACTCTGACTGGCCGCGCGCGGCCACTCGGTTGGCGACGGAACGCGAGATCAGGAAATCTTCGGCCGTCGTGAACGTTTCCTTGTTGATGTTGTGGGCGGTGCGGACCTGCAATTGTCCGTTGTCGTCCAGCAACATCAGAAAGCCGCGTTCGGCATTGAGGAGCGCGATCGCGTGCCGCATCACCCGCTTCAGGATGTCATCCAGGACGAGTGTGGAATTGATCGCCTTGGATACATCCAGGAGCGCTTCCAGATTGCGCGCTCTCGGCCGGTCGCTGTCCACGTCAGAAGCAAGGGCATCGACCGGTTCGGCCAGCGAGTCGAAGATCGTGGGGACACGATCGGTATCCGTCGCCCAACTATCCGGGGCGCCCGCACGTTTCAGGGCGCTGCTCTTCCCGCCTTTTTCTTTGACTTCACCCATATTCTCTTCGCCCATAGGGTCTTGCGCCGGTGGGCACTACTCCCCCTTGCTATATCGTCACATGTGTCCTGCGCCTTAATGGTGGTTGCCCACGGAAAAAGAGGGGGAACGGGAGGCGGCCTCACGGCCGCCTCAGGAAGACGTCGCCGACTATGGCAGGGGCTCGATGCCGGTCCTCTCGAAGCCGAGGCGGCGACACGCCGGAGGCAACCCCACTGCTGCACCGCACCGGCCTGACAGTCTCGTACTCAGGGGAGATCGCCGACCAACCGCCAGCACATGTGGGGCAGGCAGGTCGGCGACCCGCGTCACTACACCGACAGGTGCAGCGTGCCCTGGAACGGTGGGTTGCCTCAGTCAGAGCATCTAACACAATGAGAGGTTCAATGTGCGATGTGGCATCGGCATGTGCCGTGCACGGGTAGCAACCCTCACCCTTCCCCACAGGGGAGAGGGGAAGTCTAACCTCTCCCTCCGGGAGAGGTCGATCCCTGCCTGCCGGCAGGCACGGCGCCGCAGGCGGATCGGGTGAGGGAGCTCTGACGCGTGCCCGTCTTCTCAGACGCCCTTAGAAGGAGTCGCCCACCAGGAGTCGGACGCGAAACTCCCGGTCGGAATGATCGAGTCCCTTGGCGACGTCCAACCGGAACTCCTCACCAAGGGCCATCCCCAGGCCGATGTCGGGCTTGAACTCATTCAACTCCCAGAAGCGGCGGCTGGGAGCTGCGCGTCCCACATCGAAGAACAGAATCACGCCGCCATCGAACATCCGGGTCGCCCAGTAGTTGAAGCGATATTCCAGGTTCAGGAGAAAGGCCTCGTCACCGTAAAGCACTTTCTGTGAGTATCCCGGCAGCGAGCCAACCCCGCCGAGATAGAACAGTTTGTTGGGGGGAGGATCGTGGCGGCAGATACCGTAGAACGCGCGCACGGCGGCCCGGTGCGACCAGCCGTTCTTCCACCACCCCTTCACTTGCATGGTCCATCGGTCGTATTCGTAATCGCCCCCGAGCCCGCCGCCGGCGGTCTCCAATGCCACCGATCCCGCCCCGTTGAACCCGGATTCGGGACGGCCGGCTTGAATCGGCTCCACCGCCAGCTTCAGGGTCACGGCGCGGTTGCGCCCCGCCAGCGCTTCGGGAAGCAACTCACGGGCGGCGACGTCCAACGTGCTGAAGTTCTCCCGGAAATCACGATCCGGACGAAAGAGGTGCCAGAGCTCGGGATGAGCCTCCAGCGGGCGGTAATCGGCATTCTCATAGGTCACCGACAGCACGCCGCGCTCACGGTACTTGTAGGTCAGCGATACGCCACCGCCGTCGGCACCGTAGTAGTCCCGAAAATCGGAACCGACCACCAGCGCGTAGACGGTGTTCGGAGTACGGCCGACCCAATACTCGTCGTCCGTTCGCGTCAAGCGGAAGATCGTCACACTGGCCGTCAGGTCGATCTTACGCGACAGGCGCTGACGGATGTCCAGCTTGTACTGCCACGTCTCGGAGGCAACGGCATAGGCCCCGGCGAGTCCCAGGTGTGGCGTATACGGCGAGCGCTTCACGTCCAAGGTGACTCCCGGACGCGCGCCGTCGACTCGGTCGTAGGAGAATGTCGGCGCCCAGTGGAAACCGCGCTCCTCGAATTCCCAAGCCCGCGTCACCGACAGTCGGGGGCGACGATGACCACCGGGCGCAAAGACCGGACCATAGATCTTGGCGTCACCCCGCTGCCGCAAAATGCCTCCGATGACGACGACCGCCCCACGCACCGTGGCGGCCTCGCCGATGGTGACGTCCGCGCCGACGGCGATGACGTCACCGCCCACTTCCCCCCGAATGGAAACCGTGCCATCGAAAACAAACAGAGCCCCGGGCCAAAACTCCTCCGCACCCACATCGACCGTCTGACGCACACGCCAGCGCAGAGACGTGCCCCCAAGGGGCAGTGAATCGGATGTCACAAACGAGAGGGTCACATGGGTCGGATCGCTGACCTGTGTCACGACATAGAGGCTCTCGGGCGCGATCAAGCGGCCGCCTGAGATCAGGCCGGAGTCGTCAAAGACGGCCCGCAGAGTGTCCCGCGCGCTGGGTGTCAAACCGAGTTCATCATGTCCGCCCTGGACAACCTCGCCGGCTGTCGGGTGGAACACGAAGGTGCGGCGATCCGCCGTGAGTGTGGCCACTTCGGTGACCACGCGAGCCGACGAGACAGACGCAGAACACAGCAAACCGATGACCCACGCGACGCCGCCACAGACGGTTGCGTGACGCCTCAACTCATGCAGCACCGTATCCATCAAGTCGTCTCCTGCCCGGGCGCGGGCGACACACGCCCCGATCTGAGCACATCCTGCAACGCCTCTCTGTGAGCCCGGAAGGCGATGTCGTCCGGTATCGCACTGGGCGGGAAGAACTCGATCGCATCGGCATCATCGCCTGCCACAGGTGCCTGCCATGTCAGCTCTCGTGTCCAGAACACGATCAACACGGCATGCTGTCGGGGATCATCGAAGCCGCAATAGACCCCGAGCACGTCGCCCACAGTGACATCCAGACCGGTCTCCTCACGGATCTCGCGACGCGCGCACTCGCGCGGCGCCTCATTGTACTCCATGAACCCGGCCGGCAAGGACCAGTGCCCTTTGCGCGGCTCCACGGCACGGCGGACCAGGCAAATCGCGCCATTCCGGTGGATCACTCCTCCGGCCGCCGGGACCGGGTTGTGGTAATAGACGAAGTCGCAGTCCGGGCAGCGCAGTCGTTCATGCGCGCCGTCTTGCCGTCGGACCAAGGCCGCCCGACAGTAAGGACAGAAGCGGTAGTTCCCGGGATCATGGCGTCGATTCTCGTCGGTCATAGTCGATTCTCCGGCACGCGGCGGCGTCTTCATGATTATAATCCGAATCATCCCTCCCCGACACGCGAAAAGGCCACTCGGCCTGTGCCGCAATCTGCGGAGGGCACGCTATACCACAGGCGGCGCGGCTTTCAACACCATGACTGTGAGGTCGTCTCCCCCCCGTTCACCGGCGGCAAACGCGGTCACCTGCCGCACGACTTCATCCTTCAGTCCATCCGCCGTCAGATGCCGGTGATCGCGGACCAACTCGAGGATACGTCGCTCGCCGAAATCGTCGCCCGCAGGATTCTGCAGGTCACAGAGCCCGTCGGTATAGAAGAACACTGTGTCCTGCTGCTGCAAATGGACCTGCCCGACCTCGTAGACAGCGTGTCTCAGGACGCCCAGGACCAGCCCTCCGGAATCCAGGTGCTCGTGACGCCCGTCGGCGCGAACTAAAATCGGGTAGTTGTGGCCGGCATTGGTGTAGGACAGTACGCGGGTCTTGGGATCGAATTCCGCGTACACCAGGGTCGCGAACTGCTCAGGCGACGTCGCCTCCGCGATCAGGACGTTGGCGTTGGCCACGCACTCTCGGAGCGACCGTTTGCCCCGGACTTCGGACTTGAGAATCGCCTGCAACTGCGACACGAGCAGTGCCGCCCCCAGACCCTTGCCCGAGACATCGGCAATCACCAGCCCCAGCCGGCCATCCGGAGACGGAAAGAAGTCATAGTAGTCGCCGCCGACCTGTCGCGACGGCTGCGTGAAGGCCGCGACATGGTAATCCGGCCCACACGGCATCTGGCGCGGCAGCAGCCGCATCTGGATGCGACGGGCCACGTCCAGCTCATCCTCCAGCTTCTGCTTCTCCAGCGCCTCGCGGTACAGCCCGGCGTTCGTCATCGCCACCGCCATCTGATTGGCCAGGGTCGCCAGCAGATTGGCGTCTTCGGGCATGTATCTGTACCCCGAGATCTTCTCCCCCAAAAACAGGACCGCTGTCAGGGTTCCCCGCTCGACGATCGGGACGACCAGACGGCATCCCCATCGCCCCAGAATCTCGGTCACCGGCGTCAGGGCCTGATCGACGACGAAATCCTCGAAGACGGTCGGCCGTCCCCGCCTTTGCGCCTCCAGAAAGAACGTGTCATTGGCCGGGAGTGTCTCACCCTGGAGCCCGGCCAGTTCCAGCACGAATCGGTTCTCGTTGGGATGACGTACGGCAAAGAACGCCTGCTCCACCAACATCTGCTCCGTGACGACCGAGAGCATCCGTTGCTTCAGATCCGGGACCTCAAACACCGAGGCGATCTGGGCGGAAAATGATTCGAGAATCGTCCGCGGATCGGCCTGATCGCGCAGAAACAACCGCGTGATCAGATTGTCAGCACGCTGCTTCACCGGTTGGAAGAACAGCAGCACGAGCACGACAAAGGCGATGTCGATGGCCGGTGTCTCGACCTCGAGGACTTTCTTGACGATGGTCGACACCTCGGTCACCAGAAGCAGGTACACGCCGACCAGCAGCGCCGACGTGACCGTGAAGACGACCGACTGTCGGACGATCAACCGGATGTCAAGAAACTGATACCGGATGATCGACCAGGCAATGGACGCAGAGCCCACCAGAAGGGCCAGGACGGTGAGCCCTTCACGCAACGGGGCGGCGACCTGGACGATGCCCAGTGTCGGGGCGATAAAGGCAATCGCATAGAGACCGACGGCCACCCGGATGCCGCGGATGATGATGCGGACCTGGTCCCGGATCCGGCGGTTCGTGACTTCCTTGTACCCGCCGCGCAACGCCCAGACGGCCGCCACGATGTACACCAGGTTGATCAGCGAAAAGAACTTCACGTGCACGTCAAACAAGAGCGCCAGCAAGAACGAGAGGAAGCGCAATCCCATGTTCAGGGGCACGAGCAGTGCTTGGAGGAGATCGGACTCGGCCGCAACGGACAGGCGGACGTACCCTGGGCGCGCCAGGAAGGCGACCCAGACCACGTGGAACACGTAGGGCGCATAGATCAGGAACTTGAGCCGCGGGAAGCGCGAGACCCACCGACGCTCGGAGGGGAACACGAGGGCGAACAACAGCAGTTGCGGAAAGAACAACTCCCAGATGTAAAACAGACTATACGGAAACGGGACGCTGGAGATCGGCGACGGCGGTCCCTGGGTTTCCATGGCCCTGCCGACCGACGCGAACACCGGCCCCAGCCCCGCCAAAAGCAACATCAGGGCGGTGACCCGGTTGATGCGGCTCCGGGGATTCTCCCGCAGGATGACGGCCCCCAGCCAAACCAGGACCGCCCCAAGGGCGAAGTACAGAACTGCGATGGCAATGTGCCAGGTCACCCGTCGGCACCCCCTGTGCCCTGGGCCGGGTCGCGCCTCTTGCCGCTGCTCAGTCGGACGTCAGGCGCTTGCTGACCTCGACAGTCGTTTGGCCGGCCGGGCCCCGTTCGAATCGCACATCATCCATCAGCGATCGGACAATGAACACACCGCGGCCGACCTCCCGCAGGAGATTCTCGTTGGCCAATGGGTCGGGAATCGCCGCCGGATCGAATCCCTCGCCCTCGTCGGAGACGCGGATCACGACCTTATCGCGGTTGATCTTCACCGACAGACTGACCGTCTTGGCGGCGTCTCCCCGGTTGCCGTGCACAATGGCGTTGTTGACCAACTCGGATGTGACAATGGCCAGGTCCATCACCAGGGATTCGGGGATCCCATGGCGACGGAGCAGATCTTCGAGGAATTCGTCCGCTTCGGCGATCCGCTTGGGGTCGCTGGGAATGACCAACCGCGCCGTGTCCTGGGAGGGCGGAGTCATCTCAATCCGGCACGGCGACCCCGCGCTGAGGGGGCGCCCCAAGGTCAGAAGCTGGCGATGGCCTGATCCACCGTGTCGTACGCCTCAAAGACGGTGATCAGCTTCGTGATCGTCAGCAGACTCTGGATCTTCTCGGTCACGGAGGCGAGTTTCAGATCGCCGTGATTGTCCCGCAGCGTTGTCAGCCCGGCAATCAGAATGCCCAGCCCCGTCGAGTTCATCCAGTCCACCTTGGACAGGTCGATGACAACCCGCAGTTTCTTCTGGGCGATGAGCTCGTGGATCTGGTCGTGCAACAACGTCGCATCCGGGCCGCCCATGATCTTCCCCTTGGGCTCCAGGATGATCACCCCGGTTTGCTCGCGGTGGCTCAGCTTCATCGATATCCTCTCGTGGCTCGGACCAAACAACCTTATGTCCCCGCCTTGATTGCAGGGCGGGGCATGCCGCTAAGCGCCGAATATAGAGGAACACGTATGGTGAACCAAGCACTTTGGGTACTCCAGAACCGGCTTCGCCCGCCTCGCCTGGGGCGCGAGGCGACTCCCTGTGGCGGTGGAGGGGAGGCCGCGGAGCCAGACGACCCGATTCCCCACTAAGACGGGGATTCATCTGGTTCCGCGTCTGCTGGAATACCTGGTTTCGTCTGCTTGTGGCGCAAGCGAACCCGGACGACCAAGCTAACGCAAGTTCTTGCCGCCGAAGAAGGCGGCCATCTTCTTGGCTTTCTTGGGGCCGATGCCGTCGATCTTGGTCAGCTCATTGGCGGTGGCAGCGAACAGAGCGCGCAGATTGCCGAAGCGCTTGAGCAGTGCCCGTGCTGTGACGGGCCCAACGTCGGGAATCAACCGTACGATGTGCTCAACCAAGGTCGTCGGATCCTCAGACGGCGTGTCGCCATTGCCCCCGGAAACCTGTGTGGACGGCCCCTCATCATGGGGCGATTGCATGTTGGATGGCGCCTCGATGCTCTGTCCCATGCCGTTCTGTGTCTGGTTCGCCATCGCGTAGATGAAATCCGCCGTCTCATTCTCGTCGACGGCAAACAAGATCGGAACGCGATTGTGCACGGCGACAAAGGCCAGTGCGCCACGCAGAGCGCTCGGCGAGGCCGGCGCGGCGACCATCGGTTGTCGTCCCTCGACGATGACAACCGGCTCACTGACGGTGCGCTTGAACTCGGTGATGCGCCGATAGACGCTCTTTTCGACCGTCCATCGGGCAAACTCCTCCGAATAGACATGCAAGATGGCGCACTTGCCGGTCACCATGTAGTGCCCGGCCGTGAGATTGGCCGGCGTCACCTGCACACCGCGCGCCTGCAACAACCGCACAATCGGCGTGTCGACCAGGAGATTGTCGGCCACGATGGTCAGGGTCTTCACGTCAGAGTACCTTTGCCAGGGACAGTCCCGGCCACACTCAAATTGCGCCCTCCAAGGCCATGAACGCAGCCGTGAGGCGAAGGTTCCGCCCTACCTGAAATGCCTGTCTGGCTCCGGAGCCGAATGCTCTACCAACCCGAGGCAGTCGGTCACGTATTACGAACCGCTGGCAGTGCCGACATCCCCCCGGTCGACACCGCAGGCCCATACCGATGCCGGCCTATATCACCGCGGCACATCGGAGTCTGGACACACGCAATATACACGTCGACGCCGCACATGCAAGCCCTTAGGACAAACCGACCAGAGACAGACCTCGCCGTGGCCCCGCCCCTGATGTCGGCACCGAAGTGGAACGGCGCGAAGGTGTTGCCCATCAGGTCTTGCGCTCCTTCTTGCGGGCAGCCGGAAACAGAACGTTGTTGAGCAACAACCGATACCCGGGCGAGTTCTTGTGCAAGGCCAGATCCGTCGGCGGGTCGTAGATCATGTGCTGGTAGTCTTCCGGATCGTGCCCGCCCAGAAACGTAATCGTCCCCCGATCGAGATTGCCGTGGAGGTAACGGACTTCGTTCTGTCCCTCGTTCTCACCCAATAGGGTGGCGTACTTCTTCACCAGCGTCTTGCGAAAGGCCGTCGTCTGCCCCATGAACCCCTTGACCACGTCGACATGGCACTGAACCAACATGGTCGGCACCGGGTCCAGCTTCGCCGAGAAGTCGAAGAGGGTGAAGTAGTCCCCCTCGGGACCGTAGCGGGAGGCGATACGGTCGGGGGACGTGTCGATGTCCGAGTGCGAGTATTCGAAGGGATCTAACGACAGTGTGAAGTCGGTGAACGCCATGCTGCGGCTGTAGTCGAGTTTCTTCTGACAGTCCGGATCGGGCGGGTCACCGTCGAACTGGGCCGGAACAACGTCCACGTCCCCCGCCGCCAGAGCGATGTCGAGCGTCTCCGGCGCCGAGCACATCGCAAAGAGGAAACCGCCCCGCGACACATAGTCCTTGATCGCCAGCGCCACCGCCTTCTTCTCGTCGGAGACTTTCCGAAAACCCAACCGGCGTGCCGTCTCTTCGCACATCTGCTGGTCCTGACGGTACCAAAGTGCGTCGCGGTAGGAACCATAGAACTTGCCGTACTGCCCCGTGAAGTCCTCGTGGTGCAAGTGCAGCCAGTCATACTGCGCCAGATCGCCCCGCAGGACCTCCTCATCCCACAACGTCTTGTAGTCGATCTGGGCATAATTCAAGACCAGTGTCACCGCGTCATCCCATGGCTCATTCGTGGGCGGAACATACACGGCGATGGCCGGGGCCTTCTCCAACAGCACCGACTCCATGTTCTGGTTCTCGATCGTGGCGCGGATGTCGGCGACCGCCGCGTCGCCGATCCGCTCATACCGCACGCCGCGCACGTTGCAGGTGTCGGCGATGTCCTGATAGTAGTTGGCGAGAAACGATCCGGCACGATAATTCAGCAGCCACTCGACCTTCACCCCCCGCGTCAGGCAGTGAAAGGCCACGCCGTACGCTTTCAGATGATCGGTCTGCTCCCCGTCCATCGGGATCAGGAGCATGTCGGCAACCGCCGACACCCACGGGGTCAACAACAGCATGACCGCCATGCACAAGATCACCACTGACCCCGCGCATTGTCCTTTCGATCTACGAAACATCTTCCTCCTCAACCGCCCGCACGGGCGCCAAGTCTCTTATACGCGCCCGCCGCAAAAAAAACGGTGGCCGGACGAACCCGACATCGCGACGCGATCGGTCGGCCTCAAAATCGCCATCCGACCAATAGTCGCCAGCCGCTGTCATCTGTGGATCCCGACAGGGTCTCTCCACCCCAATAGTCATCGGGGCGTCCGCGCGTCTGCTCCAATGTCAGCAGGTAACGATCGGCGTAGGCGTCGAACATCGAGATGAAGACCGTCAGTCCGGTCAGCCAATAAAAGTAGTTGCGCCGGTCACGCGCGTGACTGACGGTGGTGAAGTCGACGTTGCTCTGCAGCGCCCGGTGCCGCCAAATCAGCGACTTGGTGATGAAATATCCCTCGATCCCGAAGTAGACGGCCGCTTTCTGTTTCTTCCCATTGGACCATTGACCCCAGCCGGGGAACGCCACCGACTTGAGGAGCGCACCCGTCGGCGAGGCAAAGAAGCCGGGCCCGTCGACTCCTCTTCTGGTCTTGACGACACCGGAATCTGAACGAGTATCGCCAGTTGTACTCGGCTGTGTGCCGGGTGCCCTCGTGGCTCGGTCGCGCAACGAGTCCACATCGGCCCCAATCGGCGACGGCGCCCCAGCATGCAGCAGCGAGATATCTTCCGGTACCGCACTCCTTGCCGGTCGGACCGAGACGAGGCCAAGGGCGATGGCCCAGACAAGAACTGCCCGCGAATACCGTGGCCTCATTGTTCACTGATCTGCCGCGTGTGACCCCGCAACCGTTCCATTCTACCCCGGACCTGACCCGGGGGCTCAGGTCCAGTGAAGCCAATCGTATATCAGAAACTGCAGACGCTGGATCAAGAGCGCAACCCGGGCCATCACCGTGAAGCCGAACGAGGCACCAAAACCGACCATCAACACGGCGATCCCGATCCGTGCCAGAAAGCCGGTGGCGCCTTTGTGTTCCTTGGAGAAGAAGAAGTAGACCAGCGAGGTCATGATTCCAGCGATGACGATGACGCCGTTGATGCCCGTCACGAGCGTCGACCGCGGATCGTGCATCTGGGAAACGATGTCAACCGTGCCGTTGAGCTGCTCGATGACCTTGGCCTTCATCTCCAAGGGGATGGCCACACCCGCCCCGATCCCGATGACGATGGCCAGCGGGTAGCGCGAAACCCAGCTCCACTTGGGCACCAGACGCGTCAACATCATGATTCCGAGTACCAGGGGGACGACATACCACCACTGATGGTCGGTGAAGATCTTCTCTATCGCCTTCTGTTTCAGGGTCTGGTGGTAGAGGATCAACATCCAGTACCCCGCCGACACACCGACGACCAGATGCTCCGCGATCTTGTAGAAGGGATTGTCGCGATACAGGAAGGAGAACACCGCCAGCGTCAACAGCGCCGCGATGGTCGTCGATATGGTCGTGCCCCAATCCACCAGGACCTCTAAGTGGCGCGGGCGGATTTCCCGCGTCGGACGGCGAAGTAGCCGATGTTCCCGATGATGATGAAGAGGATGATCACCGCATGCGCCACGATCTGCCCCTTCATGCCGTCGACCGCCGGGCCGGGTGTTCCCACCAATGTCTCGTATTCCGCCGCGCCCTTCAGGCCGCCGAGGATGCCGAAGATCTGTCCCGTCTGCAGGTACGGGTAGTACTCGGGGGTCATGACGCCGGTCACGCCGATCGCCAGCGGCACACCGTATCGCCCGTTGCCGTACGCGATCCAGAAGTCCGTCGCGTTGGTGCTCGAGATGTTCAGCACCGCCTTGACGTCGCGGAAGTTCTGGATGTGGGCCATCATCGGCAGCGAGTCCAGGGGGACGCCGTAGTAGTCACGCGGGAACGGGATGCGGTAGTTCTGTCCCATGCCGAGGATGATCAGAATGGCGTACGGTTGGTACCCCAGGTAAGCATAGTCGATGCCGCTCTTCTTGCGGACGCCGGTGCGCGCCTCGTGGCGGGCGATGGCGGTATCGATGGTCGCTGCCGCCAGGGCGGGTCCGTACTGGTGCAACGCCGTCATCACGATCTTGATGTCTTTCTCGAAACACTGTTTCAGGACCGCCAGCATCATCGGCTGCAATTCCGCCATGGCCGCGGGATCGTAGTCCATGGCGAGGTGAATGACATCCCCCGGTTTGAGGTGATCGACGAAGTCATGGATACTACGCGCCTCGTTCGAAATGGGGACGGAGACGCGGAAGGGAATCTTCAGAGAAACCAGAAGTGCCACGACGAGGACCAGAAAGACCCAGCGCCGGTCGAGGGCGAACATCTTTTCCCAGATGCTCATGCCGATCCACCGAACGGACATCCACCATGCCGCTGGACCTGGGCAATCAATTTCATTCTGAGCCCCGCCGTTCTTTGGCGGGGCGAAGAACCTGCTGTTCGTTTCATCGGGAGAAACAGCAGATCCTTCGCTTCCCTCGCGTTCGCTCGGGACAGGTCACTCAGGATGACAATGGTGCCATTCATCCGCGTTTTCCCGCGTTCTTCAGCAACCTGCTAATCGCGTCCCAAGTACGACCGCTCGATTCCCAGCACGATCTTCATCGCCGTGGCCACGACCCCAAGCCCGACACCGATCAGAATCGCGCGCTTCGCAGCCAAGTTCGGAACATACAAAATCCAGTCTGCCATGCCGCCGATCGGACCCGTGAGCGGCCCCAGAGGGAAGAAACGCAACATGACGATGACCGCCGCCAATAGCAGCAGGGTTGCCAGGACCGAGCGGACCCGGAAGGCCCGATAGGTCGCCGACGCGATAAAGAACGCCAGAAGGGCGTACATCGTCGATGAAAGCGGTAGCATCAGATAGCTGTACTCCCAGGCGACGACAGGGGCCTGCAGGCCCCCGCCCCCCGGCCAAAGACCGGCCACCAGGATCGACGCCAGTCCCGCCAGGGTGACAAGCGCATAGGGCCAATTCGCCTCGCGCTTGCGCACCCGACTCCACGAGACACGTGCCAGCGAAACGAGTCCCAGCGTCATCGCAAAGATCCCGATGATCGGTGCCCAATCGAGCGCGTATTCGTAGACAAATTCAGAGGTCTCGTGGGGAACGAAGTACTGGAACACCAGAAAAGCCCCGCTGAGCAGGACCAGAAGAATGGGCAGATATCGTTTCATTGGAAGTGCATTCAATCGATGTGCATCGTGAAAATGGCGCGCAGGATGCCGGGATTGATCGCCGCGGCCAGAACGCCCAAGGACATGACCGCGAGCAAGACGACCTTGGCCCAGTCCTGCGCTTTCAACGTTCCGACGAGCTTCGGCTCACGTCCGAGGTAGGCGGAGGCGGCATACAGCTCCTCACCTATCAGAGTGTAGTCGCAGGCCACCACAAAGAACGGGATCTGCGACGTTCGGTCCGTGCCGGCGATCTGGATCGCGCCCGTCTGGGCGCCGGTCTCCGCGAGCACCAGCGATTCGGCCTGAAAGAAACCGAGGTAGAAATTGGCGGCCGTTTGCCGACGCACCATCAGGCCGTTCACCGCCGCCACATAGGCCCATTGCTCCTGCGTTACGTAGTGCACAATGCCGTCTCTGTACTCATCCGGTCGACCGGCATCCCAATACGCCTGCTTGACCGTTTCCTGGGCCACCGACATGACCACCGGGTCAAAGCAAGGCACCAGTAACTCGGTGCGATGCTCGGCGACCTTCTTGGCCACGCGCGAGAGGATCGTCAGCGACGCGATCGTCGGCATCTCATCGGCGGCACCCAGACCCAGGATATAGAGAATGGGACGGTTCATCTCGGTGGCGCGCCCGATGGCATCGTCCACGGCATTGATGCCCGCCAATGGACGAATGTAGAGTTCCCGCCCCTTCTGAGCCACCGAGACGAAACTCAACACCAGAACGACGAACAACACCACGGGAATCCCGATGTGCCCGACTCTCCCCCAGTGGATGACCTGGCCCCCGGCCTGGGCGGGGGCGGAGATCTCCGACGTCGCCATTCCGCCGTCAGACGCGACAGCGATCACCCGATAACGGAAGTCCACGTGATCGGGAAGGAAGTCGGCCGCGTCACGCAGCTTGCCGCCCCGGTCCTCGAACTGCGGTTCACCGGGCGGGGCCAGACCGACTGTGTCCCATTCCCCGTCCACAAACTGCCAAGCCGCGACATGGTAGGGAGCAGACTGGAACAAGCGGACATCAGGGCGATCGGCGCGCACCGAATCGGGCGGCCATGGTCCCATCAGGCGCGGCGTTCGCAGGATCTTATAGGAAACGACATTCTCGCGCCCCTGCCCATCGTCCCAAGACAGCTTCCAATGCACGATGATGGCATGCCCGTGGTCATCGGGGGCATCGAACGCCGTCACCGCCGTGGGCGACGCCGGCGGCTGCGGCCCACCCGTCACGGATGCCTGCGCGAGGACAGCGGACGGCAAGAGGACTACAAGAACGAGGGCCGCCATGGGCAGCCACAGAAGAAAATGCACCGGTGTGCTGAAGCGGGAGCGTCGCATCGTCGTCTGCCCGTTCGCCGCGCAACTTACCGCCGGGGTCACAGGCGCGCAACGCCTTTCGCCAGCGCCATCCAAAAGGAAACCCCGGCGCGGTCGTCGCGCCGGGGTCGGGTCCTACCAAGTGTCCAAAGGGTCAGACCTTCTTCACATTGGCAGCCTGCGGCCCCTTCGGGCCATCGACCACTTCGAAGGTGACCCGGTCACCCTCGGCGAGGGAACGGAACCCCTCACGCTGGATCGCGGTGTAGTGGACGAACACGTCCTTGCCGCCATCCTGTGAGATGAAGCCATAACCCTTGCTGTCGTCGAACCATTTGACGGTACCTTCCGCCATGATTCACTTCCTTTACCAGCCTTGGGACGAAACGGTGTCCCACGTCCGTTGGCCATTATGGCCGGTGAAACAGATCGGTCCTCTTTTAGGTGTTCGATGCGTGCTGCTGTGGGGAGTGTTCCTATCCAAGTCCGCTGTTTCAAGCTACATTATTTAATATCGTCATCCCACCCAGAACGGTCAAGGGGATTCTGTCGCCTCTCCGCACGACGTACGGTGCCGTGCGGTTCCCAGGATCCCGATCACTGTGCCACGTGCAGCCAATTGACCAAGAGGAAGTCGATGCGGCCGATCAGGAGCGACATACGTCCCATGACCGTGTATCCGAACGCCGCGCCGAAGGTCACCATCAGGAACCACGTCCCCAACCGGGCAACGCGTCCGAAGGCGCCCTTGTGCTCCTTCGAGAAGAAGAAGTAGAAAAGCCCCGCGAATGTTCCCACGGTGACTAAGAGGAGATTGAAGGAGTTCCACAGCAGGAATCCGCCCGATCCATCGTAGGCCAGCACCGGTTGCACGGAGTTGTGCAACTGGGCGATGGCATTCGATTGCAGAAACGTGATCAGACGTAACCCGGCCGTAAAACCAACAACGAACGCCAACGGCCAGCGGGAGAGCCAGCCGGCACCGGGGATCAGACGCAGGAGCATCATGATACCCAAGGTCGCGGGGATCAACAGCACAAACTCCCCCCACGGCACCGCCCGCCCGCTGAACAGCACCCCAAAGGCGTCCGCCAGCGGGTCCCACTGCCGCGGCAGGAGCGTTTGCCAGAAGTAGCTGACGAACCAGTACCCGGCGGAGAGCCCAACGAAGAGCGCCTCGCAGAACTTGTAGACAGGATTGTCTCGGTAGAGAAACGAAATGATCCCCAGCGTCAGCAGCGCGGCGACCCATGTGCCGAAAACAACCCAGCCCGGATGGTCCATCCACATGACGTGTCAGTCTCCCCGCCGACGCCGGCCGGTGGCGAAATAGGCGATGTTTCCGATCACGATGAAGGCGATCACAATCACATGGGCGACCGACTGGCAGACCATGTACTTCCCCGCCTTGCCGGGAAAACCGAGGGCCTGTTCGAGCTCGGCGGCGCCCCGCATGCCCCCGGCCATCCCCAGCAGTTGCTTGCCGACATAGGGCGTCATCTCGGTGGTCTGCACGGCCGTGTTGCCGGCGACCATCTTCAGACCGAAACGGTCCACGCCGAACTGCACCCACTCGCGCGTTCCCGGATACCCCGAGGACACATTCACCATGAAATCGAGATTGCCCAGGTTGGTCACCCCGCGCATGATCGGGATCTCCCCGATGGGAGTGCCGCGATAGTCGCGCGTGAACGTCGAGTGGATGTCGGACCCCATCTTCTGGATGACGGCCTCGTTCCCCGATTGAAAGCCGAGGTTGACGTAGTCGGTGCCATAGACGGGTCGCCGGTCGCGGAACTGCTCATCGCGCACGGCAATATCCCAGGCGATGTTCCCCTGCACCGCTCCCATCGGATACAGACCGCAAATCACCACGCGCCACTTCCGCTTGAGCGCATACTTCATGCACACCACCGACATCGGCTGTAACTCCGGCGTCGTCGGCGGATCGTAGTCGGTGGAAATGAGCACAAGTGCGCCATCCGGGACCCGCTCCATCGCATCGGCCATCATCCGGACCTCGCGCGAGACCGGCATCTTCTGAGAAACGCCGAGGAAGAACGGAACCACCAGAGCAATGCCGACGAATACGAACACGATGCGGCGGTCGATCGTCAACAACCGTTCCCACACGGTCCGCGTCGCTGTATCGTTGGTCGCCGTCATCGCACGCTACTGGCCGCCGAGATATGACCGCTCCAGACCGAGAATGAGCCGCAGGGAGGCCGAGGCCACCCCCAGCGCGATGCCGATCATGATGGCGCGCTGACCCGCCAACTGCGGATAGTTCATGATCCAACTGGCCACATCGGACAGTTGGTACCCCGGCGGCATGAACCCGGTCATGGAATCGCCCACGGGGGCGCGCCCCAACATCACCAGAAACGCCGCCACCAGCAGTAAACCGGCTTCCCAACTGCGAGCCCGGAACGCGCGATAGGATGCCGAGGCCACGAAGAACACCAAGAGCGCAAACATGGTCGAGGCCAACGGCGCAAACATGTTGATGTACAACCAATCAAACCGTGTCCCCGGCATCTGGAAGCGGCGCCCGCCGGACAAAAGCAGGCCGGTGATCGCCATCAACATAAAGGACAGAATAACGACGGCCCCGTACCAGCGGTCGTGCCCCTTCTTCCGCGTGACCTTCTGGAAGCTGATCTTGAGCAGGTTCAGCGCCCCCAGCCAGATGGCCACCGCCTGCATGATCGTGAACCAGTCCGCAAAGGTGTCCACCATGCGCCCGAACGGCCAATGGGGAATGAAGAACTGGATGATGCAGATGATGCCGACAACGAGGGCGATGAATGTTGGGATTTCGCGGCGCATGAGTGGAAGTCTCACCCGGTGTCTCTAAGACTCTCCGCGTAACAGGCCAAGGGCACGATTCCCTCACCCGATCCGCCTGCGGCGGATCGACCTCTCCCGGAGGGAGAGGTTAACTTCCCCTCTCCCCACTTGGGAGAGAGTAGGGTGAGGGGTGATACGCCAATTGCTCTCACGCCAATTCGCATGTTCTCGTCACACCGGCACAGATTGCCGCTACTGCACGTCGAAAAGCCGTCCGATGTTGAACCAGCCCAGCGTGTCCGGATCGCTGGTCTGCAGAGTCAGGGCGCCGATGCTGGTCAGAATGACGCCTATCAGAATGATGAACAGGATGATGGCTTTGCCGACATCCTGGCCTTTCAGACTTCCGAGCAGCTTCGGTTCTTTGGACAAGTAGGCGGAGGCGGCGAACAGCTCCTCGCCGATCAGCGTGTAGTCGCAGGCGGCGACAAAGAACGGCAACTGCGCGGGCATGGCGGTGCCGGCGATCTGGATGGCGCCGACTGAATTGGCCGTCTCCGCCAGAAGCAGCGATTCGGCGTAGAACGCTCCCATGAAGAACATCGTCGCGGGCTTGTGTCGAATCACCAGCCCATCGATCCCCGCGGCATAGCCCCACTGTTCATCGGTGAGGTAGTAGATGCTGTCTTCTTTGTAGGCGTCGGGATGCCCGGCATCGGAGTAGGACTCCTTGACCACTTCGCGGCAGGTCACCATGACCAATGAGCGCGACACCGGAATCTCCAGATCGGCGCCGTAGGCGGCGGCGACCTTGGCGACCCGCCCCAGGATCGTGATCCCGGCCAGCGTCTGAACTTCATCCATGTCCTGCGTGCCGGGGATGTAGAAGATCTTCCGTCCCATCTCGGTGGCGCGTCCGACCGCCTCATCGACCGCCTCCAGCCCGGCGATCTTGCGGATGAACAGCGGCCGTCCGCCCTTGGCCTGCGCGATGAAGTACAAGATCGCCGAGCACAGAATGATGACCGCAATCAGGGCATTGAGCCGCCCGCGATGGAACCACTGCGCGGTCGCATGAGCGACCGGCGACGGATCGGAAGGGACCAGCAGTGCCGCCCGCTCCCCACTCAGCGTCGGAACCATCGCGACGGCGGCGACTTCGTAGACGTAAGACGTGCTTGTCTGCGCCGATGCGTCGATGAACGATGTCTGCCCGGCCGCCGCCGTCCCGATCGTATCGAATGGTCCGGCGGTCGATGGGGCGCGCAGAATCTTGTACGCCGTGACGCCGTTGGCTCCGGCGCCGTCGTCGGGGGACCTGCCCCAGTGCACCGTGATCGCGCCGCCGTCGTCATTGGGAACATCGACACCACGCACATCGATAGGCGGACGCGGCGGCGGCACTTGAGCGATGATCGGCGCCGACACGGAAGGTGAATCGGACTGGCTCCAGACCGGTGCCGGGAGAACGACAACGGCCACACAGACGACAAATGCCGTCAGCAGCCATGAGATCCTCAGTGGTACCGGGGATTTCTGCCTGGGCACGGGATGGTTACTCGACGATGCGAAATCTCTGACTTCCTGTGGATTCGACCTGTCCCTGAGGCGGGACAACGACCGTTGGAACCTATCCCGGCCGACGCATCGGAGTCAAGTGCAATGTGCGCCCGCGGCACACCGCGATCACAGATCGCGGCCACGCACTGCTGTCGATGTTGTGTGCCCGCGATCTCTGAGCGCGGAACTCAAACACAAGAACAAGTATGGAGAGGCGGCGGAATCAGGTCTCCTCGATCATCTCGACATTGGCGCGCGGCACAGTCACCTGTTGGCCACTGTCGAGCCTGACTTCGAGGACACGCGCGTGCGATTCCGATTCGAGCTTCTGAAGCGGCGCGGGTAGATCGGTCACGATGCCGAGTTGGCCGAAGTATGGTTGCCGGATGACACGTACGGGAGAACCAACCGCCAGCCCGGCAATCTGCGGTTCGGCGACCTGATCGACCGACTTCGTGACTCTGGGAATGACGACTTCGGGGCGGATCACACCGGCGCGAATCTGCGTGGCGCCGTTGATGCAGGCCATCTCCCCTTCATGGCGTTTTAGCAACTGAAATGTCTTCGCCGCCATCGCAATCTGCCCGAATCCCTCCGTGACCACGAGCGTGATTCCCAGTTCCTCCGAGCCGGTGATCGCCACGCCGAGATCGTAACCAAGGAAATCGCGCAGGTCGCGGTCGCCGAAGCCACCAACGACAATCCCCCGCGCTCCAGCGGCAATCGCCTTCTTCATCGCCGCTGCCGTGACCAGTGAGCCGCCGACGAGCACCTGACCTCTGCAGTCAGAGGGAACGTGCGCCTCGTCGAGCACTTCATTGTGATCTCTAGAGAGGACTCGCAGCGGCCCGTGCGTCTCGCCGCCGATGCCGAAGATCCCCTGCACGAAGGCGCCGAGGCAGGCCACGGTCACGCCCTCGCGGGGATGGACATCGGTCACTTCTCCTTTCAAGTATGCTTTAACCTGCACCGGCAGCGGCAGACCGCGCAGGAGCACCTGGCCCGTGATGTGGGAGACATTCTCGATTGTGCCTTCGATCTTGGATTTGCATTCGGACCTGAACAGCCCGAAGAACGACGACGAGCGCGCAATCACCTCGCCTGGCTTGATCGCCTCGCCTTCCTTCTTAAGCATGCACTCGGGGACATCCTCCGGCGGCACGCCGAGAATGTTGGCGACATTGACCGGCTCGACCGGACCGGGGAGATGCGTCTGCGCCACGACCGTATCGGGCTCGACCGGATCCCCTTTCCGGACCAGCACATCACCCTTGAGCGGCAGGATGCGCTCCTTGACGATCCGCATCTGCGCGGTGACCTTCAGTCCCGGTGTGTACGCGTGGGCCATGGTGTCTTTGTAGGGTGGGCTCTGCCCACCGTTCTGTGTTTCACTCATGTTGGCGGGCGAAGCCCGCCCCACAAATTCTGTCGGGGCACGGCGTGCCGTACCCGTGGGCGACCCACCGGGTCGCCCCTACCCCCGCTCCAGCGCCTCGCGTGGGTAGATGTCCAGCTCGTTCATCCACTCTTTCAACTTCGCCACGCGGACCTTGTCGTCGGTCGGGAGGACAAACGGACGGCCGCGGCCATCGAGAATGATCCCGACCACACCGCCGTGGACTTTGCACTCGCGCTTGACACCCTTCCCAGCGCCGATGTCGAAGGCACGGTGCGGCTCCAACGTCGCCTTGGCCGTCAATGGCAGGTTGGACTTCTCATCGATGCCCAGCGGGAAGAGCTTCATCGTGCCCCATTCGAGCGGGCCCTTTTCCACACGGCCACCGGGGAATTCAATCGTGTAATCGAGGATCGAACCCTTTCCCGATTTCGACTCTCCCGATGGTGCCACGCAGGTGCCGAGATGAATCAGGCAATCCTTGTTGAAGACCTCTGTCGCCGCTTTCGGATGCACATCGGCGAGCACGCCCAACTGCGGCATCATGAAGATCGAATCGACCGCCAGACGGGTCACGCCTTCAGGGAGGAAGGCATCGATCAGCATCAACGCGGCCTGTTGACGGCGCGGCGCGTGCGAGAGGACTCCGCCGGAGCCGATCAGCATGTCGAGCGTCATCATGTTGACCAGTGTCGCCCCCGACGCCGACTGCTCGAAGGCGTCGGCGATGGTCCGTTGCTGCTGCACCCCCTTGAGTACAGTCGCAAACGACTTGTGCTGAATGAAGGCCAGCCGCAACGCCTCCTTGGCGATCGCCTGCTCGAAGATCAACTCCTCCATCATCTGCGGGATCGTGGTGGGGCGGATCATCTTGTTCTTGACCCGGTTGCGCAGATCACGTTCATCCATGTGGAACGGCACCCAGCGCATGACATTGTCCAGCCCCGCCTCGGCGAAGACATTGGAGATCGAATACGACATGCCGAGATTCGCGGAGACGGTGCGATTGAAGATCCCCTGGAAGACGGAAAAGATGTCGGTCGTGGCGCCGCCGATGTCGACCCCGACCACTTCAATCTTCTTGATGTCGGCGACCCGTTTCATGATCGAGCCGACCGCACCCGGGGTCGGCATGATCGGCGCATCGGTCCACGACATCAGCTTCTTGTACCCCGGCGCCTGCGCCATCACATGTTCCATGAACAGATCATGAATGCGTTCGCGCGCCGGGAGAAGGTTCTCGCGTTCGAGAACCGGACGCAGATTGTCGACGACCGACAAATCGGTCTTCGCGTCGAGCGTCTCCTTCACCGCCCCGGCGGCATCCTTGTTCCCCGCGTAGATGATCGGGAGCTTGTAGCCGGTGCCGAGACGTGGCCTCGGATCGGCCGCCGAGATCAGCTCGGCGATTTCGACCACATGCGTGGTCGTGCCGCCATCGATGCCGCCCGAGAGGAGAATCATGTCCGGCCGCAGACGGCGGATGCGTTCGATCTGCTCATGCGGGAGCCGCTTGTCGTTGGAGGCGATCACATCCATCACAATGGCGCCCGCGCCCAAAGCGGCGCGTTCGGCCGACTCGGCAGTCATCGAGCGGACCACGCCAGCGACCATCATCTGCAGGCCGCCGCCCGCTGAGGATGTCGAGATGTAGATATCGGTGCCGACATTGCCATTGGCCGGAGAAATGATCCGCCCATTCTCGTCGAGGAGCTTGCGTCCCGCCAGTTCTTCGACCTCGCCGACCGCATTCAGGACACCCATCGTGACATCCTCGAAGGGCGCCTCGACCGTGGTCGGCGCTTCGCCGCGGACGATCAGACGGTACTCCTCGCCGCGTTTCTCGATCAGGATCGCCTTCGTCGTGGTCGACCCGCAATCGGTCGCCAGGATGACGTTGACCTGGTCGGGGGTAAGGTTCTTCTCAGACATTGCGTCCTCTGAAGTCGCGCCTGCGTCCGGGGATTGTCCGAACACAAACGTTCATTATACCCCTGCCGGCTCCCGATTCCAACCGTTACCGACCTGTTGTCCCATTCGCCACACGGCGCACACGGCATGAGTCTCAGGAATCAGAAAGGTGAACATCGAATCCCCGTGCCCGGCGGGAATCCGGGGACAGCACTTCCCGCCAGGAATCTCCCAGATTACGATATTGCGCATCGGGCGACCGCGCATATTTTTCGTACGATCCGTGCTGGCTTCCTGCGGATCAACGCGAATTTCGGGAACAGGTCGAAACACTCAGATCGTTTTCGCACAAGGAGACACGCCATGGGTGACAAGGGGAAAAAAGACAAAGCCAAGAGAGAAGAGCGGAAGAAGAGCGTGCTGGATCCCAAGGAAAAACGAAAACTGAAACAAGAAAAAAAGAACAAGTGATTGCTCGCCAGCGCATGACCGTCTCAGGCGGATGATCGCGCCTCCAATGGGTTTCATAACCTCGGTCGGGATGCAAGCTCCTGGTGCCACGGGTCTTTAGACCCGTGAATCCCCGATGTGGGGTGGCGAGACGCACGGGTCTGAAGACCCGTGGCACAGCGTCCCGTATGTGTTGTGAAACCAATTCTCGCGAAGCTCTTAAACCAAGTGAACTGTCCGTCCGTTCGCCCGATGGCCTGCCGGACCGGGAGTGGCTTCTTGTCTGCCATCGCCAGGCCGCGATCTGAGATCGCGGGCACGCATTTCCGTCATTCAAGCCACCCGGCCGTGCACGTTTGCACATGAGTGCGGGTCAGCCCTTGGGCTGACCTACGGGCCGTAGGCCCGTTCCTATCGCGTCTCTGTGCCACGGTTTTTCAAACCCGTGCACCGAATCGTCACGAGTGTGAAGCCCCGTGGCACGGTGCTCGTCGCTACGCGACGACGGTCAGCCCAAGGGCTGACCCGCACACACCACAAAACATTAGGAGCGCGGTTCGACCCGGCTCACCGCATGCAGGGCTTCTGTCCTACGAGCTTTCTAGTTCGCTGTCAAGCTCATCTTCGACTTTGGGCGCTATCTCGGCTTGTTGAGTAGGAGCAAGGGGCGCCATCACGCCGAGACTCTCAAGATATTGCAGATACGGTCGATTCTTCTGTGAGACCTCAGCCAAGATCCGACGGAACTGCTCTGCTCCAGGACTTTCAGGCAACGACTTGGTCTTAATCAAACGCCAACAATCAAGGGAGTAAGGCCACGATTCGGAGAGGAGCAGCTTGCTGACCCGGCTGTCGAGTTCACCCATGGAGGGCATCAGGCAGGCGTAGATATTCCCGACGAAAGCTAAAGGAATCCCAACCACAGCAAGTGGGATTCTCAGGAGAGGCGCTTTCTCCCAAATCCACGATAAGCCAAGAAGTGGCCCTAGAAAGCAGACGATCCAAATCAAGCTCATGGGGAACAAGAGCAGACCAAATGTCACTGAGACCAGAATGCCAAGCACAAAGGTCGTGACAAGCTGAACCGGAATAACGAGCCATGCGACCAACATGAGCGCGGCATCGAGTGCTCTGTTTGCCCACATCTTAACTCTCTCTTTGCCCGGCTGGACGGACCTGTCAGCCGGGTGCGTGCTCTGTCTACGTCGCCACCGCCTCCCCCGGGGCAGGTTGCTCGGCGTGGGGACGGACATTCTGCGCGGCGCCGGCCTTGTCGGGACCGGGGTCGCGCTTGACTTCAAAGTCGAGGTGCCACCCCTCGTCGATGGCATCGAAATCGAGACCGTTCTTCAGATCGGTGATGTGGAAGAAGTATGAGCGCCCATCGTTGGTCTGCAGGAACCCATATCCCTTTTCCTGGAACTTGCGCGCCACACGCCCGGAGAGCGTCTGCCCCACCATGCTGGGCATCTCCACCGTCTCGCTTGTCTCGGATTCGACACCGGAGCTCACCAACTCGCGCTGCTCTTCGTCTTTCTGACGCGCGAATTCCCCGCGGCAGACGTCGCAGTAGAATTTCTTGCCGCGGCGCGGATAGAAGGTCGTCCAGACTTTGCGCTCGCCTTTGTGAATCGGTGACTCGCACTCCAGCATGTGCGGTTCATAGCGTAACTCGAGTTGATTGCGCAAATCATCCAGCCAGATGATGTCGAAGTCCTTCACGCGGGCATCGTCGCGCGGATCGGCCAAGGCCGGGCTGCAACTACTCTTGATCGAGGCGATCGCGACGCGTTTGCCCAGACGCCGCACCAGTTGCAGCGCCGGACGGAAATCCTCATCGCCCATCACGCCGATGCCGATGTCATAGGCATTGGTCGCCGCCATCTGGACCATGTGCGTGGCCAGGGCGATGTCGACGCACTTCTCCTTGGGCTCGAACGAATCGTGGATGTCGCGGTCGACGGCGCGCAGACGCCGCCCACGGAAATTGATCGGAAAGGTCTCCACCTCGTAGTGGTAGTCCTCTTTCAGCATGGCGAAGAAGTCGAGCCGCCGTTGCACCGCTTCATCATCGCGCAGATCGTAGTTGGCGGCGTAGCTGCCGAACAGGTAGGTACGCACGACGTCCAATCCAACCGTATCGCC
Source organism: Candidatus Zixiibacteriota bacterium (assembly GCA_040752595.1). Classification (NCBI taxonomy): domain Bacteria; kingdom Pseudomonadati; phylum Candidatus Zixiibacteriota; species Candidatus Zixiibacteriota bacterium. The sequence continues at coordinate 12,143 of JBFMGX010000050.1, read as the reverse complement.
GCCCATGCGGGTCCCCACTTCACCGGAGAGGACACGCGGCAGCTTGCCGAAATCGATGTGGAAATCGGGGCGGATGTACGACTCGGCCAGACGCGGCATGTTCGAGTAGAGCCAAGTGCCATCGATGAATAGCATGATCTTCGCCATATCAATCTCCTGTAAACTCGTACGGACGTCAGAGAATCAGAGCCGACAACCAGATTCTATCCCGTGGGCGACGTGTGGCCCGTGCAACTGACCAACTCTATGCTCAGTCCTCCTTTCTGCCAGATTCTCGATCAATCTCGAACTCGTCACCAGTGCGGTCGGATACCCACACCACTGTCGCGCCGGGTGTGGGCACCCGGCGTTACCCACATAACCTCTCCCTCCGGCTCGGCCTGAGCGAAGTCGAAGGGGAGAGGTCGATCCGCCGCAGGCGGATCGGGTGAGGGTGTTGTGAATACCATCCGCTCGGCCCTCGATTCACAACCCCAGCCACTGGATCGCCGCGCCGCAGGCGAAGAGGGCGAAACCCGCCAGGGCATGGCTCCAACGCTCCAAACGCCCCAGCGGCAGGACATTCAGACCGAACGTGAGCGCCAACGACAGCGCCGCCATCGTCGTGATGGTCACGGCGCCGAAAACCAGCGTGACCAGCGCCAATCCCCACCAACTGTGCTGCGCCGCCGGGACCATGAGAAGCGGGATCAGCGGCTCGCAGGGGCCGAAGACAAAGATCGTAAAGAGAATCCACGGTGTGATGTTGACCTTCCCGGCTGTCGTGTGCGCGTGGGCGTGGGCATCGGCATGCCCGTGCGTGTGATCGTGCACCGTGCCGTCGCCGTGGACATGCAGATGCATATGTGCCCGGCCTCGCAGTGCACGCCATACGCCCCAAGTGCCGTAGGCGAGACCGAAACCGATCAATCCCCACGCCGCCCAAGCGCCGCGCGCCGCCTCAAAGGCCTCCATTCCGCCCAAGGCCCAGCCCAGCGCGATTCCCAGAATCCCGATCACGACCGAGCTGCCGACATGACCCACGCCGCAGGCCAGCAGGATGACCGACATGCGCGCCATCGACCAGTTCCGCGCCTTGGCCATCGCCACGAACGGGAGATAGTGGTCGGGTCCGAGGACGGTGTGGACAAATCCGATGGTCGCCGCGGTACCGAGCAGCAACGAGAGATCAGGGGTCATACGGTCAGTCTTTCGTGAAGGTGATGCATCCCATGAAGAGTAGCTACAACGCACCGTTACGGGAATCAACAGGTTACACCTCAAAATCGTCTCCAGGGGCGGGGGTAATGGACAGGCCGCCCTGCTCCATTGGAACGATTCACCAACCTGAGGGTTCCATTCCATCCCGGTCGTGGGACTGTGCTTGTCATGCCCGGAGACGGCAGGAATTCCGTTTCATGACAGTCTTTTTTCCCAAACATATTGGGACAGAATGTGGTATACCTGCCGTTACCGGTGGGTTTTGCCCGGTTGCAAGACGAGACTTATCTTGTAGAAATTCGAAGGCGCGGGCAAAAATCGGGACCCAATTCCTCGCCGGAGTGTTTAATTGCCAGTGTCATCGGCCACGGTCGACGGCCTGGTGATTGTGCCGACAAGAAGACAAGAGTAGCAGGGATAACGGTTCTGCAAGGGAGGAAGGAATGTCGTTTCTCGAGCGTCACCAAACCAGTGTCGCGGTTGTCGCGGCGCTGGCCCTCTTCGCCGGTGCGGCCTATGTCTGTTCGGGGCCGAACTGCGGCGCCAACTGCCCATTGAGCGGGTTGTTCTCCGCCTCGACCGCCTTTGCCGGTCCGGGGTGCAGTGCAGAAGCCAAGGCCAAGTGCGATGCCAAGACGGCCGCGGCTTGTGCCGCCGGCGCCAAGGCGACCCAAGCGAACGCCACGCAGGCCGATGGCAAGACCTGCGCCGCACATGCTGACGGCAAGACCTGTTCCAAGGATGAGTGCATCAAGTCCCTCATGACCGAGAAGGGGATGACCCGTGAGCAGGCCGAGGCCTACTACGAGGCGAACTGCAAGAGCGCGCACGGGAACCTGACCACCGCGGCAGCCACCTCGACCTCAGCGTGCCCGCACGCTACGGCCACGGCGGCGGTCGCGACCCAGACATCGGGCAAGGACTGCGGCGACAAAGAGACCTGCATCGCCAAGTGCATGAAGGAAAAGGGATACACCCGTGCCGAAGCCGAGGCCTGCTGGGCCAAGTGCCAGGCCGACAAGGCCTCTGGGAAGCAGTGTTCCCATGGGATCACCACCGCCGCCGCGATCGAGACCACTCCGGTTCCGTCGCGCGAGGCGTGTGTTGATGCCTTGGTGGCCAAGGGGATGACCCGTGAGGCGGCCGAAGCGCATGTGGCCAAGTGCGAGAAGGACGGGATGACCGCCGAGGCGGCGGTGACGACTGCTGGTGCCGGTTCGGGTTGTGTCGGCCACGCCAAGGCCGCCGGCGCCGGATGCTGCGCCAAGAAGGCGAGCACGACGACGACCTCTGCCGAGGCGTCCGGTTCGGGCAGCTCGCACTAATCCGACTGTTCGACGATTCTGATCAACATGAACCCCCGCCGATGTCGGCGGGGGTTTGTATTTGGGGCGAGAGGGTAGTAGCTCGGGCGCCACGACCGAGGGGACCCTTGCGAGCGTCGATGAGATCTACTCGCACCCAGGGTCCGTCCACGTCATGCGCACACGCAGGTTATTCAGGTGGCTGTGTGGGATGTATCCCTCATGCTGAAGGCGCCCCACCACGATCCCAGGACTGATCCTCAAATCGCCAGCAAAAGCCCGTACGGCGTTCGCGCTACGTTTCTGGGATTGTTTGAAATCCTGCAACTGAAGACGTGGAATCAGGTGGTTTGAGGCAAACTCGTCGGCTTCAATTTCCTTTTGCGATTTCTGTCCGTCGTCCTTGACGATTCCTGCACAGAGATCATCCAAGAAGGCTTCTCGCTTCCCGTGGCGCAGTATGTGAGCCGCCTCGTGGAAGAAGCTAAACCAGAAGATGTCAGCATACCTGCCACGAAGGCACAATTGAATTAGCGACTTTTGAGGCGAAAGCCATCGTGTGGCGCCGCTTGCGCGCATTTTGGGCAGCTCGCGTACCAAAACTACGGCAACTCCGGCTGCGGAGCAGAGGCGGCGCAGTTCGATAAGGAACACCTGTGGTGGCTTGACGGTCAACGCGCGCGCCTCCTGCAGGGCCTGCCGGAAGCGCTCGGCGTCGAACGGCTCACACTCAATGGCTTGTGCCTCGATTTCCCCTTTACGCAACCACGCGGATAGGGAGTACTTGTCAGCGGCGAGCTTTGCGGGCATGCGGAAAGACGCACTTGGCAAGCAGACGCGGTCAAACTCCTGCGGTGATGCGATGCCGAAGAAGTTCAGTAGTCCCTGGAGCTTCTGCACAGCGGTGTTGGCAGCTGGCAACCACTCGTGCTTAGTCATCTCCTTGATTGGGAAGCGCCTCGCCCAATCGACACTTACCTCCAGCCGCCGGCTCTCCTGATCAAGCTCGAGATACGTCCGATAGTGCGCCTCTCTGCTCACCCAGAACGCAGCAGAAACTCCCAAGACACGCTCGAACTGGAGTGCAGTTTCGGACGTGATTGCCGTCTTGCCCATGACGATTTGGTTAATCGTCTTGAGTGGCCGACCCGTGCGTCGCGCCAGGTCTCTCTGGGTCATTCCGACTGAATTCAGCACGTCTCGAAGGGTCTCTCCTGGGCGAGTGACAGAGTCGGGAGCGTATCGGTAGGTTGGGTTCCCAGTCACTGGTAGTCCTCCACATCTACGATAGAAACAGACGTGACCTTCGACCAGTCGAGACCTCCGTCAGGCTTGATCGGAGCTGGATCTTGGGCGGGGACAAAGAGCAATCGCCACCCTTTGTCCAAGTCCACTGCCAACTGACCCTTACGGTCGCCTTTGAGCTCGTGGCAATTCCCGATACCCCGCATGTCGCTGAGTCGCAGCGCTGCGGTCAAGTCGTCCAGTCGTCGACGGATCAGGCGAAACCTCCGATCCCCGTAGGCTCTGATTCCCTTCTGCTTCTCATTGCATGCCACCATGAGGCGCTCAGACTTGAAGTAGACGTCCATTGTGTCCCGTTGCGCCTGCTGGTAAACTGTTAACGGATTCCGTTAAACATTTGTTTGAGCAAATCCAAGCGCTACCCAACAGGCCCCCGCCTTCGCGAGACCATTTCGCGGCCTTCCGTTCCTCGGCATGAGGACCTGCCTCGGAATGCGGTCTACTTCCCCAGCACCGTCTTCCACTGCTCGGCATGACGGTTCTCGTCGATCAGCAGGTCCTCCAACAGACGCCGCGTGATCGGGTTGTCGTCGCCGATCATCTTGATCTGCTTGCGATATGTCTCGATGGCGCGTAGCTCGCCCTCGAGGTCCTCTCTAACCATCTGCATCCAGTCGCCGCCAACCTTGATCTCCGTGGGTTTCACAGTCGGGACCCCACCCAGCTCGCAGATGCGCTCCGCCAGCCGCTCGGCGTGCTTCATCTCATCGATGGAGACTTTGCGAAACAGATCGGTGATCGCCGGCGCCTGCGCACCGGTGACCATGACGTGGTGATACATGTACTGCGTGATCGCCGCCAACTCGTCGGCCAGATCGACCTGCAAGTGCTCAATGAGCTCTGATGCCTTCATCCCCTGTTCCCTCCCATGGTCCGATGCACGGATTGCTGTGTTCGACACACCAAGATACCCCTGGTGTTCAAGGAACACCAACCACCGCGGGGGGATTTTGACAATCCCACGTGCCGCGACGGGACAGACGAGGGTTATTTACCGAGGAACTTGGTCGGATCGACCGGCTGACCGTTCTCGACGATCTCGTAATGCAGATGCGGCGCGGTGGACACGCCGGTGTTGCCGGAGAAGGCGATGCGGTCGCCGCGCTGGACATGATCGCCGGTCGCAACCAGGATCACCGAGTTGTGACCGTACGTCGTCTTGAAGCCGTTGGCATGATTGATCACGATCAAGAAACCATAAACGCTGTCGGCGCCGGCGTACTCGACTTGGCCATCGGCGGTGGCGAGAACCGATGTCCCTTCGCGAACGGCGAAATCGATCCCGCTGTGCCGCAACTCGGGATTGGCGGCGGACGGGGCAAAGCCGCGTGACAGAGGGCCATTCACCGGCATGCCGCGCGGGCGATTGTCCGGATCGGGGGAACAATCGCTGACCAGAATCCCGGGGATCAGCGAACCCGGAGTCTGATGGTCCCCCGTCGTCGCGGCGGCGACATTCGCTCCCAGACTCGCCTCCTCGCTGGCCGCCAAGGCCACCTGCGCCGAATCGGCGAAGTCCGGGACTGAGATCCCCAGCATTTCCGCCACGCGGCGGGTGAAGTCGCGGTGGTATTCCAGTTCGGTCTGCAGACGCGAAACTTGTGCCATGGCCTTCTTCAGCGTCTCGTTCTCACTCTTCAGCGCCTCGATCAGTTGGATCGACCGGAAGTAATACACGGTCATGATGCACGTGGCGACGAGCACCACCCCAAACACCGATCCGACCACAATCAGAAGTCGCGGCAGGTACGACGGGAGGGAGTATGACCGCACCGGCCGTTCCGGCGCACCGGGGGTCATGATCATCAGATTGATGCGCTGTCGGCCCATGGCGTTCCCCTGCGAGCGCATAAAGTATACCGCGCCGACGGGCCCGCGGCATGGGATTTGTGCCATCACTTCGCGGTGGTTCGACCCGGCCGGGAGTGTGTATCTTTCCACGGTGGGCGGAGCCCACCCTACGTGAGAGTTGCCTTGTTCTTGTAGGGTGGGCTCTGCCCACCTGCCAACCGCACGGTGGAACAACACGTTGTTCGGCGGTTCCATGGGGGATGGATGTTGTTGCGCTCGGTGTCAGGGGTTCGCGGGATCGTCGGCGTCGATCTGACGCCGGAGATCGCCGCGCGCCATGCGGCGGCATTCGGGACGATGCTCCATGGCGGGCGGGTCATTGTCGCCTCGGACACGCGCCCGACCGGGCCAATCATCAAAGAAGCCGCGATCGCAGGTCTGCTGGCGGTCGGCTGCGATGTGATTGACATCGGCGTGGCGCCGACGCCGACTGTCCCGTTGGCGGTGACCCACTTCCGGGCACGGGCGGGGCTGGCCATCACGGCCTCACACAATCCGATTGATTGGAACGCCTTGAAGTTCCTGGGTTCTTCGCGGGCGGTTTTCCCCCCGACGATGCTGGAGAAGATCTACCGCCTTGCGGATACCGGCAAACTGGCCTACAAGCGCTGGGATCGGATCGGGAGATGCAGCGCCAGTACGGCAATGCTGGACGTCCACATCAAGAGGATCATGCAATTCCCGGTGATCGATGTCGGAGCGATCCGCCGCCGTCAGCCCAGAGTTGTCTTTGATGCCGGCGGCGGGGCGGCCGCCATTTATGGCCCCACGCTTCTGGAGCGACTCGGATGCCATGTACAGCGGCTGTATTGCCGGCCCGATGGGACCTTCCCCCGTGGGCCGGAGCCGGTCCCAGCGAATCTCAGGCCGCTGGGCGCCGCGGTTCGACGTTCCCGTGCCGACGTCGGCTTCGCCGCGGACCCCGACAGCGACCGTCTGGCCATTGTCGATGAACACGGTCGGCCTTTGGGTGAGGAACGGACGTTAGTCCTGGCCACCTACTGGGTACTCTCGCAGAAGCCCGGCCCGGTGGTGGTGAATCTCTCCACATCGCAGGCCGTCGCCGATGTCGCCGAGTCATTCGGGCAGCGGTGTCGCACGGCCCAAGTGGGCGAAATCAACGTCGCCATGATGATGAAAGCCAAACGGGCAGCAATCGGCGGCGAAGGAAACGGCGGCGTGATCATGCCCGCGTTGCATCCCGGACGCGATGCGTTACTCGGCATGGCGCTGGTTCTCTCACTTCTGGCGCGCTCCGACGTGCCGATTTCAGAGATTGACACCGCTCTTCCACGCTACTTCGCCGCGAAGAAGACACTACCGAGACCCGTTGACTGGACCCAACGGCTGGAACGTTTCGCGCGCCACTTCATAGAAAAGCAACAGGACACCCGTGACGGAGTCAAAGTCATCCTGCCTGAGGCGTCGATTCACGCACGGCATTCCAACACGGAACCGATTGTTCGCATTGCCACCGAGGCGAGGACATCGCGAGAAGCCAACATCCTGTTGCAGGAGGCCATCGGCGCATTGGGATATCGTTTGTAAGGGCACGGCGTGCTTGTCCGCCTCTGGCGGGCAGTGCCCATGGTGGCTCGAGACGTAAGTGTCTGCCAGAAGGAGATGAACATGGCGATCAAACCCCACAAGCGATCCCGATGCGCGGTCATGCTGCCGTTGCTCCTCGCCGCATTGTCAGCCGGTTGCAGCAGTACCGACAGCAAGTGCAAAGTCGACACATCGTATAATCCCAGCATCAACGCCGGTGCGTTCGTCGCCGCGGTCACCAATCCGCTATTCCCGTTGCAGCCGGGAACCGTGTTCGTTTACGCCGAAGGCGAGGACACGGTCGAGGTGACCGTGCTGGCGGAAAAGAAAACGATCCTCGGGGTGTCGTGCACCATCGTCCACGATGTCCTGAGATCGGGAACAGAGGTAATCGAGGATACCTATGACTGGTTTGCTCAGGACACGGCGGGCGCGGTCTGGTACTTCGGCGAGGATACCAAGGAGATGTCGGGCGGACATGTTGTGAGCACCAAGGGTTCCTGGGAGGCCGGTGTCGATGGCGCCCAGCCGGGGATCCTGATTCCATCACATCCGTCGGTCGGGCAGCAGTATCGGCAGGAGTACTATGCTTGTGTCGCCGAGGACATGGGGGAAGTCCTTGATCTGAACGCCTCCGCCGATGTTCCCTTCGGGACGTTCACCAACTGCCTGAGGACCCGTGACTTCACACCCCTTGAGCCGGACGTGAACGAGAACAAGTACTACTTCCCGGGCATCGGACCGTTGCTGACCGTGGATCTCACGAACGGGACGCGTGAAGAACTGGTCAGGGTCACTGTCCCCACGGTGAGTCTCCCCAAGGGGAGTTCCTCCAAGGACGGATGCTGACGCTTGGTGCGAATGCAGAGGATCATATGTGCGGAATCATCGGCTATGTCGGTAATCAAGAAGCGCTCCCGATCCTGATCGAGGGGCTCAAGCGGATGGAATACCGCGGGTACGACTCGGCGGGATTCGCGCTGTTCAGCCCCCAGGGTCTGGTGGCGGAGAAGTTCGCCGGCAAGATCGCGCGGTTGGAGCAGGAGATCACGGGGAAGAACTACCCCGGCACGTGCGGGATTGCGCACACGCGCTGGGCCACACACGGCGAACCGGTCGATCGCAATGCGCATCCCCACATCGACGATACCGGACGGATCGCATTGGTCCACAACGGCATCATCGAGAACTACGCCACCTTGCGCGAGTGGCTGGTGCGCCAAGGGCATCAGTTCGCCACCGAAACCGACACCGAGATCCTCGTGCAACTGATCGCCGAGTACTATGACGGTAATCTCGTCGAGGCAACGCGTCTGGCGCTCATGCAGGTGCAGGGAACCTATGGGATCGCCGTGGCGGCGGTCGGCAATCCCGGATTGATCGTGGCGGCGCGACATGGATCGCCGCTCGTGATCGGGCGCGGCAACGATGAGAACTTTGTCGCCTCCGACGTCGCGGCGCTGATTCGCCACACCAATCAGGTCGTCTATCTCGAGGACTTGGAGATGGCGGCGGTGACGCGCGACGATTCCGAGATCTTCAAGATCGACCGGACCCAAGTGACGCGTGAAATCCAGGCGATCGAGTGGTCGCTGGAGGAGATCGAAAAGGGCGGCTACGCCCATTTCATGCAGAAGGAGATCCACGAGCAGCCGACCACGGTGAAGAACGCCATGCGCGGCCGTCTCAATCCCGATGAGGGAACCTCGCGTCTCAACGGCATCAAACGCCACCTCGATGAGCTGGGGCAGATCGACCGGGTGATCTTCACCGCCTGCGGGACCTCGTGGCACGCGGCGTTGATCGGCGAGTACATGATCGAGGATCTGGCGCGCATCCCGGTCGAAGTCGAATATGCCTCCGAGTTCCGCTACCGCTCGCCGGTGATCCGTCCGGGGACCGCGGTCTTCGTGATCTCGCAGTCGGGCGAGACCGCCGACACGTTGGCGGCGATGCGCGAGGCGCAGCGTAAGGGCGCCACGGCGCTCGGCATTTGCAATGTTGTCGGCTCGACCATCGCGCGCGAGTCCGACGGCGGTGTCTACATCCACGCCGGGCCGGAGATCGGTGTGGCCTCGACCAAGGCATTTACATCGCAGGTGACCGTGCTGGCGTTGATCTCGCTGCTGTTGGGACGACAGCGCGAGATGTCATACGAGCGCGGGATGAAGATGCTCCAGGCGTTGGACCGCATCCCCGATCAGATTCAGTCCATCCTTGACCGCGAGGAGGACATTCGCGGTCTGGCCGCCGACTACTTCCGCAAAGACAACTTTCTCTACCTGGGACGCGGCTACAACTTCCCGGTCGCGCTGGAAGGCGCGCTCAAGCTCAAGGAGATTTCCTACATCCACGCCGAGGGATATCCCGCCGCCGAGATGAAGCACGGCCCGATCGCCTTGATCGACGAACGCATGCCGGTGGTGGTGATGGCGCTGCGCGATTCGGTCTATGACAAGGTGATCAACAACATCCAGCAGGTGAAGGCGCGCCGGGGGACCTTGATCGCCATCGCCACCGAGGGCGACAGCACGATTCAGGAGCACGTCGACCATGTGATCTATGTCCCCGAGACGCTCGAATGCCTCACCCCGCTCCTGTCGATCATTCCGCTGCAACTGCTGGCCTACCACATGGCCGTCCTGCGCGGCTGCGACGTCGACCAGCCGCGCAACCTGGCCAAGAGTGTGACGGTGGAGTAGGGGCGGGTGCAGAGGATCCACCCTACGGCTGCATGTGAAGTAGATCGCGAGGGGTTCGAGGGATTCGTGATCTTACCACTTGGGG
>JBFMGX010000050.1:0-2048 GCA_040752595.1 Candidatus Zixiibacteriota bacterium | reverse complement strand
GGGGCGGGTGCAGAGGATCCACCCTACGGCTGCATGTGAAGTAGATCGCGAGGGGTTCGAGGGATTCGTGATCTTACCACTTGGGGAGCGCCACCGTGGCGACTCACTATGAGACCCTCAGGGTTCCACCCACGGCCAGTCGACGTGAGATAAGATCTGCGTATCGCCAGTTGATGAAGGGATACCACCCGGACGTACATCGAGGCGATCCGAGTTACGTCCGCAAAGCCCAAGAAGTCAACGCAGCCTACGACATCCTCAAAGATCCGGCAAGACGCCGTAAGTATGACAGCTCGCTCGCTCCCCGCAGATTCCGGGAGGAACAGAGGCACAGCGCGGCTAATCCCGCGACCAAAGAAGATATCCTCGAAAAGGCAGTGGTTGAGGGCAGGAGAGTGGCCGTCTCCTACGTCAATCTCTCAGGCATACGAACTCGTCGCACGATCCGTCCCTTCGTGCTCTTCAGAGGGCGCCAAGGGGAACTCTATGTCCGCGCGTTCTGCGAGCTTCGAGAAGAGGAGCGTACGTTCCGAGTGTCGCGCATGTCAGAAATCTCGTTGAAAGAGTGAGACAGCCGTGCAAGCCTCGCGTAAACTCGTTTCCTGCCATTCCCTCACGCGCTCCGGCCCTGACGGGCCGAAGCGACCTCTCCCGGCAGGAGAGGTTAGAGAACTGCAACTGCAATTGATTCCCTCTCCCTCCGGGAGAGGGTTAGGGTGAGGGAAACCACAGGTCAGGGCAGGCTACGCCCCTGCACGACACCCCGAATTCACACTACCCCGGACACCCTGTGCCGGTCAGCCCTTGGGCTGATCCGCCGTGGCGGACCGCGAAGCGGCGATCCGTCGGCTTGGCGGGCTCAAACGGACCCTTCGGGTCCGGGGTCAGCCCGAGGACTGACCCGCACTTACCGCAGCGGATCGCGGACAGGGGGCTTTCAGCCCCCTGCGGCGGGCAGACTCCACGCTGCTTTGGCCGCGATGTTCACAACCACGGCTCGTCCGCGGTCGGGCCGTAGATCGACGGGACTTTGCCGTCGGCCAGGCGCAGGTAGACCGAGAACTGGCCACGGTGGTGGATCTGATCGCAGAGCATCATCCAGAGGACTTGAAGGCGCGGGACATCGCTGATGGTCTTCGGGGCGGTGATGAACTTGACCGTGGCGAACAGCGCCTCGTCGGTCAGGCCGCGTACGATGTCGGCGATCGTCTTCTGCCCCTGCTCGAAGGCGGTGAGGATCGCATCATACGATGCCGGTGCCGGCGGCATCGCCGAGGGAGCCGTGTCAACAGCCCCGGCGCGCGCAAATTCCCTCGCTACACTGTAAGGGCGCTTCGTGAAGCGCCCGCAGGCCGTTCGCGAACGGCCTCTACAGAACCCGACGATGTGACGGCAACACCTACGGGCAGACCGGTGCTGCACCACCCCGGAAGACCGCCTCGATCAGCTTCACGATGTCCTGAACGTTGATCAGTTGATCGCAGGTCGTATCGACCAGTTTGATCGCGCATGCAGGGCAGTCCCCCCGAAAGGCGCAATTGACGGCCCGTACAACGTCGACGACGTCAAGATGCCCCGACCCATCCAGGTCTCCCAAAGCCGTCGCGATCACGGTGATCGAGTCGCCAGCGACCGAGATCGGCGCGAGGGTCATCCCTTGGGGATCTGTGAAGCTACACAGGAGCAGATTGGGGTCCAGTCGGACTGTATTGCCCGACATCGTGTCCGGGACGCAGGGAACATGGGCAACCATGTAGACCAAGCGCTGCGGCACACCATTGGGAGGAATCGGCGGAGGTGTTCCCGGTGGGTCCGGCATATCGGCGATGCCCACGACACGGATCGTTGTACCGCCTTGGGTGGTCGCCGAAGTGTATTCCCAACTTTCAGTGGCGGTGCCCGCCACGTCGAACAGCTCGATCGGATCGAAGCTGACCAAGTTCGGTCGACTGAAGGTGTAGGAGAGCTGATACCCCGAGACTGGTTCCGTCAAGTTCGTGATGTTGACGGGGATGCGGAGCCATTCACAGGGCCTCGCACAGAGGTCG
>JBFMGX010000049.1 GCA_040752595.1 Candidatus Zixiibacteriota bacterium | reverse complement strand
GTCTGGGCGATTCCGATGGGGTGGCCGTGCTGCCTCCAAACGTGGGCAGGATGTCGCCCGGGGCGTTGTGGGTTCTGGCGGAGAACGTGCCATCGTTCAACGCCTTCTATCCAGGATTCGAGGGATTGGTGTGGCAAGTCCCCGGTTGGCGGGAGCTTGGTGACCACGGTGATCGTGTTCGTCTCCTCGGCGCTGCCGGAGAAGTGATTGACTCGGTCAGCTATGCGGCAACGTATGGCACCGATCGCTCCACCGAGCGCCGCGAGTTGACCGCCGCCTTTGCCGACCCACGCGACTGGGGCGGCTCGGTCGATCCGTCCGGCGCTACACCAGGGCGGACCAATTCGATCCGGCGGCTGATGAATGATCTGGCGCTTGATTCGTTGATGATTGTCACGCCCGATTCGACTTGGGGCAGTCCCGTTACGATTCGAGGCATGGTCAGCAATGTTGGCTTTGGTCGCGTGTCTGAAGGCAGGGTTGAGGTCTTCTACGTCTGCGACCCAGACGTCCCGGGTGCGTCGCTTTTCCCCGACATCGAGATCGGACCACTTGAGCCCGAGCATTCCACTGTGTTTCAACGCACTTGGCCCGCCGCACCGCGGGGAACAGGGCGGATCAGTGCGGTGCTCCGCGATGATGATAATTCGTCAAACAACCAGACATCCCTCGAATTTGTGATCCGCTTTTCCCAACCTGGGATCATCGTCTCAGAATTCCTCGCCGATCCTCCTCCCGGCGGTCCGGGGGAGTGGATTGAGATCTGCAACATGTCGGGAGTCGCCATCAATCTCGGTGGTGCCCGCGCAGGCGATTCGTCGGGGACAGCGGCGTTGCCGGCCGCCGGAGAGTGCATGCCTCCCGGCGCGTACTGGGTCTTGGCGGAAGACGCCAGCAGCTTCCGTTCTTTCTATCCCGGATTCACCGGCGAGCTCCTTGAAGTGGATGGCTGGCGCGAATTGAACAACGGCGGTGACCGGATTCGCCTCATCGGTGCCGCCGGAGAGATTATCGATTCGCTCAGCTATCGAGAGACCGTGGGGGACAAACGCTCGCTGGAGCGGGTCGAATTGTCCGCGACATTCGCGACCGCCGACGACTGGGCCGCGTCGGTCGACCCGAGCGGTGCGACACCGGGGCGGGCGAACTCGGTTGACCGGCAGAAGGCCGGGTCGTTTCGTGTCGATGTCTCTCCCAATCCTTTCTATCGTAGTCGCGGGGAGGTGGCGCAGATCGCCTATCGCATGGAGATCGGCGAACAGTTGACGCTGCAAGTGTACGATCGCACCGGGCACCGGGTGCGAATGATTGTCGCGGACCAACCGGCGGCCACCGGCGCGATCGCCTGGGATGCCCGGGACGATGACGGACACGCTTTGCCGCCGGGACCCTATATTCTACTGGCGCGGTCGGACCCCTCGGGGGCGACGCGGAAGGTCGTCGTCGTGGTGGGGCCGTGATTCGGGGGGCATGATTCACGTGCACGTGAAACGAACCGGGCTGATCGTGACTGTCTGTCTCGGCCTGTTGTTCCAGGCGGGACCGGCATCGGGTGGCATCGACGATGACTTCGGGTCGGCCGCCATCATTGCGCTCGGGGGCGCCTATGCCGCCGATCCGGATGGCGCCGGTCTACTGTGGATCAATCCGGCGATGCGACAGTTGTCCGCCCAAGACGGCTCCGGAGAGATATCATATCGCAGTCTCTACGGACTCAGCGAGCTGGAGGAAATCACGGCCGGTGTCTGGCATCGGGTTGCGCGGAGAATCGGTCTGGGGGTGGGATTTTCGCGATTCGGGGAATCGGGACTGTATCTGGAGACACAGGGAGTGCTCGCAGCGGCATTTCGCCTGCGTCCCGGTTGGACAGTGGGGACGACCTGGGAGTTTCAGCGCGTCGAATATGGTCAGAACGAGAGCCGGTACAATGGCGCCAATCTGGCGCTGGCGCTGGCCGCACGGCCCGTTTCTTCTGTTGTTGCAGGCGCGGCTTTGCGTCGCATCGATGTCGATCCGCTCTACACCGGGGAGAACCGGAATCCGGCGGTCGAGATCTCGGCGGCGTGGTCAGCCCCGCCCGATATCACCTTGGCCGGGATCTGGGCGGCACAGCCGGGACATGATCGGTTCGGCTTGGGGCAGCGGCTGCGTCTCGGTCGCGGCGTGGAGTTCCTATCTGGATTGACCTTTGATCCGATCCGCTATTCGTTGGGGGGACGGATTGCCTATTGGGGAGGGACGATCGACTACGCCTACCAGAGCCATGCGGACTTGGGCGGGACGCATCTCATCGGGTTTGGGTGGCGTTGGTGACGGGCACGGAGGCGGGCGGTTCTCGAACCGCCCCTACACATCGAACTGGGTCAGGATTCAATCATGGTGCGATCAACATTGGAAGGGCATGAAGGGCAATACCTGGCGGCGTACGCGGCGCACAGCGCACAATCGTTGGGCCGCGTTCACCGGGAGCCGTCGCACCCATACCGCACCGAGTTCCAGCGCGACCGCGAGCGGATCATCCATTCAGCGGCGTTCCGACGGCTCGAATACAAGACCCAGGTGTTTGTCAATCACGAGGGGGACAACTACCGCACGCGGCTGACGCACACGATCGAGGTGGCGCAGATTGCCCGGTCGATCGCCCGCGCGCTGGCATTGAACGAGGACCTCGCCGAGGCGGTGGCCCTGGCACATGATCTGGGGCATACACCCTTCGGGCATGCGGGCGAAGAGGCGCTGGACAAGAAGATGCAGCCGGATGGCGGCTTCTCGCACAATCGGCAGTCGCTGCGCGTGGTCGATGTGCTTGAAGAGCGGTACCCGGAGTATTCCGGCCTGAATCTGACCTTCGAAGTCCGCGAGGGAATCGTCAAGCATGAGACGATCTACGACCGGGCCCATCCCGACGCCGGGGATTTCCATCCCGAATGGCAGCCGACCTTGGAGGCGCAACTGGTCAATTTGGCCGATGAGATCGCCTACAACTCGCACGATCTTGATGACGGCCTGCGCGCGGGATTGTACGGTTGGGATGATCTGGCCGGAGTGCCGCTGTGGCGTGAGTTGAATGAGGAGTCGGAGAGGATCTACCCCAATCTGGACCGTCGTCTGCGACGGCATCACGTAGTCCGGCTGCTCATCAATCGGCAGGTCACCGACCTGGTCGATCACGCGCGACTGGCGCTCGAGGAGCTACGCATCAAGACGCTCGACGACGTGCGCGCCGCCAAGGGGCTGATCGTGACATTCTCGCCGGAATTCTCAGAGCGAATCCGTGTCCTGAAGGAGTTCCTCTACCACTCGATGTACCGTCACTACCGGCTGGTGCGGATGTCGCTGAAGGCGGAACGCATCGTGCACGCGTTGTTCGACGCGTATGCACAGGAACCGCGTCAACTCGATCCGAAGTTCCGCGCCCGTCTGCGCGACACCATGGCCGGCCAGGTGCGCCAGGTCGTCTGCGACTACATCGCCGGAATGACCGACCGCTACGCCATGCTCGAATACCGGAAGTTGTTCGATCCGTTCGAGCGGGTTTAGGATTCTGGTCTGTCGCATCGGGCTCGGTCAGAATACTGCAACCGATTGCAGAAACCGATCCGCGTCCGTACCGCCCGGGACGTCGGTCTCCCAAGTCGCGCTGAGACCAGCAGGCAATCCCCTACGCGTGGGGGCGTGATTCATCACGCCCTTCACGTTCGGGCGCAATGAATTGCGCCCCTACGAACGCGGGCGGTGGCGTCTAGGCGTGGAGTTGCAACGGGAATCATGGGGCTGAAGCCCCTTGTCCTCATGGGCCACGGACAACGGGAACCGGCGGCATTGGCTTTGCATCGGAGCGCACGAGAGGGAGACCTGTCGATGCGCTGCTACTTTTCATCGCAAAAGCCCGGCCCCGCCGACCAAGCCGGCGAGGGGTTCGTGTCCTTTGTCATCCCCGAGCTCTCGATCACATTCCGGGCGCGCTACACCGGCACAAAGGCAGCCTGCGAGTATGCCGGGCTGTTGGCCCTGTTGGAATTCGTACAGATCAATCCGCAGTTGTTCACCGAACGGACGCTGGAAATCTTCGGCGATTCCTTCACGGTCGTCAATCAGGTCAACAAGAGGCTCCTCTGCCGCCGGGAACTCGAAGGGTTCCGCAACGCGGCGCTGCTCCTCAAGCAGAGCATCCCCTACACGATCGACTGGGTGGCCCGGAATGAGAATCCGGCCGGCCCACCGGGCGGTGCCTGAGCGCGGAGGCGGGTGCGCGCGCCCCGCATCGCGACCGAACGACAGCCATGCGGCGATGAAGCCGCTTGGCTGTGTGTGCATTTCTGCCGTATGTTCTGCGGCCGGGGGAACAGGTATGGGCTTTTCCGAGGATCGCGCCAAGGGACATTTCGGTTCATTCCATCTCATCGTCGCCGAGAATCCCTATCTGCTCTGGGAGGCCACGGAGCATTGGAAGAGTGTTTGGCGCAGGGAAGCGCCCGGTGCGGCGCTACGCATCTTCACCGCGCCTCACGTGGAGATGGACCGGCTGCTGGAATTGGGCACGACCGTGCCGTTGTTCGAGACGGTGCAGTTGATCGTCGTGGAACAGATCGATCGCCTTCCGGCGGCGCGGCAGAAGGAGTTGGCCGACATTGTCTCCGGATGCGGACCCACAACCAAGATCCTCCTGACGGCCGAGTCGATCGATCGCCGGACGTCATTCTACAAGACATTGGCGAATCTGGGGCCGTGCGAGGTCTTCCCCCGCATCTACCAGGACGACATCCCCGGATGGGTCAAGCGGCTCGCCGGTGAGATCGGTTGGGTGCTGTCGCCGCAGGCCACGGAGCTCATCAGTAGCGTTCATGGGACCGATCTGTTCGCCGTCGCGCAAACACTCGAGCGTGTCACCTTGTTCATCGGGCAGAAGCGACGGATCGAGGTCGGCGACATCGAGACGGTGATTGCCGGCGACGGTGAGCACGACATCTATCTCCTGATCGAAGCGCTCATCGCCGGGGAGTTGCAGCGCTCCCTGGGAATCGTGAACTCCCTCCTCTCGTCGGGAGACAGGACCTTTCTGTGGTTGACCCAGGTGCAGGGGCAGTGCATGCGGCTGTTCCGCCTCCTGGACATGGCGGACAAGACCGACCACGAGGCCGGTCAGTCTCTCGGGATTCACCACTACCTTGTCCGCCGACTCCGTCCTCTGGCGGCAGCCCTTGGACGGGATGGGCTGACCGCCGTTTCACAGGTCGTCTTCGAGACAGATTGGGCCATGAAGAGTTCCCTGCTCCCGCCCCGTTTGGCTTGGGAGCTCTTTGTCTGGCGTTTGGCGGGCGAGAATCGCCGCGGCGAAATCTGGTTTGACCTGAACGCCCAGAGTCCACGGGAATAGCGGCAAGCACCGACGGTAGCCGTTATGGATGATCGCGGCGAAAAGGCCTCAGAGGGAGTCTCCGAGGAGGAATTGATACGCGCGACCCAGAGCGGGGATCGTTATGCTTACGATGTTCTTGTAAGGCGCTATCAGAGAAGGGTTTATCGGTGGGCGTTCCATGTAGTCCGTACCCATGATCTGGCCGACGAAGTCACCCAAGAGGTCTTCGTACGTACCTACGAAGCGATCTCTCGGGTTGATCCAAAGCGGCCGTTGGGCGCGTGGCTCTGTCGCAGCGCGGTGAACTTGGCGCTTAATCTGTTGCGCAAACAGCAGTTCCGCGCTCGTTGGGCGGAGGAGAACCGACCCGAGCCGACGGATTTTGAGAAGGAGGCATCTGAGCCCGACACCGCTTTCCGGCGTCGACGGATCATGGATCGGCTCGACCGGGCGATTGACTCGCTCCCCATTCTCTATCGCACGATCCTGCTCCTAAGGCTAAAGGACGGAATGTCCTACGAGGAGATCGCGGATGCTCTGGGAATCTCGATGGGAACCGTGATGTCGCGTCTATCCCGCGCTCGCCGGAGGCTGCGAACGGAGCTGGGTGACATGATCGAGGATTTGCGGGAATGAGGCGGGAATAAGCCACGGCGTGGCAGGTAGAAGTCATAGATCGGGTGCGTGGCATGAGTCTCCGATCATATCTGTTGTGGGCGGTACTGCCCGGTTCTGGAATGTCGTCTTCGCAAGGTCGTGAGCCATGAGTTGCCGCAAGTTGCACACGTGGGTTTGGCGCCAGGGAGTCGATGCTCTCCCGGGGTCGCTTCGAGAGCACATGTCTGTATGTCCCTGGTGCCGGGAATTCGTGGAGTCGGTGCGTCTGCTGGATCGCGCGATCAGTGAGGACCCGGACTGCGAACCGGGTGCTCTGTATTGGGAAACGTTGCCCGCTCGTGTGCAACGGCGGTTGGTGGATGGGCGTCAGGTCACGATTCGTCCGACTCCTTCACGTCTGCGCTGGAACTGGGCGTGGGGTTGGGCTCCGGCGACCGCCGTCGCCGTCTTGGCCTTCGTGATCGGGCGCGGCATTGTGCGTGAGTATTCGACCCCTCCGTTGATGGAATCCGAGGTGCCGGTTATCCGCGCTGTCGACACGCCGGCGGAAGAGCCAAGCGCCACCGGTGCGAAGACTGCGACGCCGGAACCGGCGCAACCGGATGCCACCCGAACCCGTGCGTCAACCCGCTTGGCCGAAGGACCGAAGCTATCGTCCCCCGAGGCACAGGTCGAGAAGACAGAGTCACCGTCTCCCAAACCGGCAATGCCGTCTGCGCCGAGCACCGACGGGGGAACTCCGCCCGTGACTTCCGCAACGGATGCCGTGCCTCCGGAACAAGGAAGTGTCGTCGCCGATCGCCCGACCGCAATGCACCAGGACGAGGGTCGGGTGTGGCCCAAGCGGCAGGTGACGATCGTGGGGCAGATTGCCCCTGACACGCCAGGGCAACCGGTGGCCGATGAGCTCGGTCCTGCGGCTCAGGGAGCGTTTTCTGCCTACGAGCGTCAGATGCAGGGCTATGTCGGCAGCGAGACGGCCGGGACTTTTCCTGCTCCCGGTCCTCTTCTGGAAGCGCCGCGGCACCCTGTTCCGGCGGGATTCGCCGACAGCCAGTCGCCGGCGGAGGCGATGCGGCGGTTCGATGAAATGGCCGATCTCAGGCGGCAGATCGGCGAGATCCAAGCGATGGCGCCGCTCGACCGCTCCGATTCCGATCAGGCCCGGCTGGCAGCCCTGTGGTTCCGCCTCGGAATGATCTGCCAGGAAACCGCGCTGGTGGATTCGGCAATCCAAGTCGTCGAAGAATACCTTGAGGTCGCGGACGACTCCGGCGGCTCCAGCGAGTGGGCAAACCGACGTACCCGATTGCAGGAGCGGCGGGTCTCGATGGGTAAATAGCGGCCCTCCCTGGCCCTTGCGGCGATTCGCCGGCCCCGCTTTCTCCCAGCGGGGCTTTTTCTTGACCGGTGTACCACGGAAAGGACTTTGTCCGTATGGATGAACGCCGTAGAATGAGTGTGGTGCTCTGGTGGCTGTCTCTGGCTGTGGGAGTAGTGGCGTTGGTCGCGTCGGGATCCGAGACATGGGGTTCTCCGCCCGGTCAACGGGCAGCGCCTGATTCCGGATCCGGTGTCCATGCCCGCCGCCGGGCCGCGATGGTGCAAAGTCAGATCGCCGCGCGGGGTGTGACCGACTCCGTCGTGCTCGATGCCATGCGGACCGTCCTCCGCCATCGCTTTGTGCCGGATGAGCACTTGGAGGAGGCGTACGACGACCGGCCATTGCCGATCGGGTTGGGACAAACCATCTCTCAACCGTATGTCGTGGCCGCGATGACCGAGGCGATGCACGCCGGGCCGAAGGATCGTGTGCTGGAGATCGGCACCGGCTCTGGGTACCAGGCCGCGGTTCTGGCGGAGATCGTCGGCGAAGTCTACACGATCGAAATCCTCGCGCCATTGGGCCGACGGGCCGAATCCACGCTGACCGCCCTCGGCTACAAGAATGTGCATGTTCGCGTCGGCGATGGCTATCAGGGTTGGCCCGACCAGGCGCCGTTCGATGCGATCATCGTCACCGCCGCTCCCGATCATGTGCCACAACCGCTGATCGACCAGCTCAGGGTCAACGGCCGCATGGTCCTTCCTCTGGGACGGGGGGAGCAGACGCTGGTTGTTCTGACCAAGACGCCCGATGGCGTCAAGGTCGAGGAGCAGTTCGGCGTACGCTTTGTTCCGATGACCGGGGAGGCCGAACGGCGCAGGCCATCGCGCGGCGATTCTACGCCCCCTCCCGACGATTGAGTTCCGTTGGGGAGGGTTGTCTCTGGCGTTTCCTCTGAGGACCGGCCGTCGACCAGTCGGCGCGTTCACGATGGCGCGGACAGGCGAAACTTCCCTTCGGGGGACACGTACGTTCTAACCGGGGTCACGCGCTGTGGCTGGGCTGTCTCTTTGACCCCGGAGAGGTGTGGCGATGACCAAACGACTGTACCGTTCCAATGACACGAAGGTCATAGGCGGCGTCTGCGGCGGACTGGGTGAGCATTTCGACATCGATCCCACCTGGATTCGTCTGTTGTTCGTGCTTTTGATCTTTGCCAGCGGCATCGGAATTCTGGCCTACATCATAGGGTGGATCGTCATTCCGCGTCGCCCGCTCGTGCCGGTCGCCGCCCCGGCGGCAGAAGTGCCACCTCCCGCGCAACCGGCCGCGAAGACCCAGAAGCACGGTCCCGGTTTTCTACCGGGGATCATCCTGATCGGGCTGGGACTGATCTTCCTTTTGCATCGCTTCTTCTTCTGGTTTGATTTCGAGTACATCTGGCCGTTGATCCTGATCGGCATCGGAGGCGCGCTGATCTATCGCGCGGTGGCGCCCGCCACGGGAGAGGATCGTGTCGATGAACCGGCGGCTCAGATCACGGAGGTGGAGAATGGTCGGTAGGGTGCGCTGGGGCGTGATCCTGGTCGCGATCGGCGTGCTGTTGCTGCTGAACACGACGGGCGCGATCAGCATCAACTTCTGGTCCTACATTTGGAGACTCTGGCCGGTGATTCTGATCGCCATCGGCTTGGAGAAGATCTTTTCGTCGACGGCGTCCTTGCGCCCTTTGGCTTGGCTGTCGCCCATCGTCATCATCCTCACATTGGCCTATGCGGTCATCGCCGGAGAACGCGGTGGCGGTTCGGTCTGGTGGCACGACGATTGGAGTCATTATTCCAGTGATGACGAGAGCGATGTCTACACTTGGTCGGAGACTCTCGCGCCGGGGATCAACCGTCTGGAACTCGCCTTGCAGATGACGGCCGGTCGCCTGATTATGCGCGATGGCGCCCAAGCCGGGAACGCGGTCGAGGGACGGATCACCTACCGGGACGAGAAACCACGTGTACGATCCCAGACCAGTGGCGGGACACTCGATGTCAATGTCGCCGACCGTTCCCGCAAGAGCCGCCGGGGACGTGACCAGTGGATCATCAAACTCAGCGACAGTCTGCCGGTCGCTCTGACAGTCGCGGGAGCGGCCGCGCGGATGCGATTGGACTTCGCCGATGTGCCGTTGGAAACGATGACCCTCTCCACCGCAGCCGGGGACATCGATGTGACATTCGGATCGATGGTGCATGCTGTGGAGTGCCGTTTCGCCAGTGCGGCCGCCTCCGTCGATGTGACCGTGCCCGCCGGGGCCGGAGTCCGCGTCAAGCGCAGTTCGGTCCTGCAGGGTTTCTCATCCGGTGATCTCGATTTGATTGAATCGGGTGAGGCCAGGGAAACGCCGGGATTCGCTTCAAAACCGGTACAGATCACCCTCTATGTGGAGTCGGTCGTCTCGTCGCTGCGTCTGCACACCGCGACGGGCGGCAGTCCCGCCTCGGCGACATAGGATCGGGACAAAGCCAACTGATTGAACTCGACGGACTTCCACCGAGTTCCCAGAACGTCAAATCCCGCGCCTGGCGCGGGATTTGTTCTTGAACGGGGCCACGGGGGGGCGATTATTGCCAACATGAACCTCCGGGTGCCCAGAGCCGGTTTGCCAGCGGCGCAGTGGATCCCTCTGATCGGGGTCTGTTGTCTCTTGTTGCTGGCGTTCTGGCGTTGCGGCGGGCATGAATCGGGGTGGAGCCGTTTGTCGCGCACCGGCGTGTTAAGGGTCGGCACAGATGCCACCTACCCGCCATTCGAGTGGATCGACACCGCCTCCGGGCATGTCGAGGGATTCGACGTCGATCTGGTGCGCGAGATCTGCCGCGAGCTGCACTGCGCTCCGGAGTTTGTTGTTGTGCCCTTCGACGGCATCATCGCCGGCCTGGTCTCGGAGAAGTACGACCTGATCGCGTCGACGTTCACGATCACGCCCGAGCGCGCCCGACATGTGGCCTTCTCTGATCCCTACTACGATGCCGGACAGGCGCTGGCGGTGCCAGTGTCCGATACGACCATCCGCAGCGTCGATGATCTGGTCGGCCGCACAGTCGGCGTGCAGCTCGGCACGACCGGTGAACGGCGTGCGGCGCAGATTCCGCGCGTGAAGGTCGTCTCCTTTGAGAACATTGGTGCCGCCTTCATCGACATGGAGAACCGGCGTCTCGATGCGGTCATCAACGATCGCCCGACGACCGAGTTGATCATCCGGCAGCGACGCGCGGCCAAGATCGTCGGCCCGACTCTGACTGCGGAGAACTACGGTCTCGCCGTCCGCAAGGACGACCCCGAGCTGCTCGAACGCATCAACCGGGCGCTGGCTCGGATCAAAAGCGACGGCCGCTTCCAGATCATCCACGACCGCTGGTTCGGCCCGGGAGGATAGTCGGAAGCAGGGGCTTGACCCACTGCCCCCACGTCAGGAGCACGGTTCGACCTACTTACCGCAAGCAGGGCTCCTGACCTACAACTCTGGTCGAGTCGCACGTACAAGCCCCCTGTGGTCAAGGCCACAGGGGGCTTGTGCATGGCACCCGTTTGCATCCCATCATTTCAACAGCACCAACTTCCGTGTCGCCACGAAGTCGGCAGCTTTAATCCGGTACAGATAGATCCCGCTGGCGAGGGCGCGGCCGTCATCGCTGCGACCATCCCAAGTGACCGCATACCGTCCGGCTGGCTGATCGGTGTCCACGAGAGTCCGCACGGCTCGCCCCAGGATGTCGAAGACCGTTACGGTCGTGTGACAATCGTGTCGCAGGGCGTATTGGATTGTCGTCGCGGGGTTGAAGGGATTGGGGTAGTTCTGCGACAAGGCGAATTCCGTCGGGAGGGCGTTGTCGGGCAGCTCACGGACGTCAGCAAACGTCTTTGCCAGGGTGACGGCGCATGAGCCGACGTCGTCACTCTCTCGGTCCATGATCAGGAGCGTGTACCACCCTTTCCCCGGCAGGACAACAGCGGGGTGGTGGATTTCCCAATTATTCCAATCGGAAAGAACCAGAGTCCCGGTCGAGTCATAGAGTTCGAACAGCGGATGCGAAGCCCAGGAACTTGTTACCTTGAGGTCGACAATGTCGCTGGCGCGCCCCCAGAACGTGTAGGCCCGGCTTTGCGCCCAGTGGGTGATCGTATCCTCCAGCGTCTCCGTGTACCCCACCGAGTCGACGTCAAGCGTGTCGGCATGTCCCGGCCGGAAGCGTCGCTGGATATGAACGCCGATCGGGCCGGTGTTGTCCCCATTTGGATCATAGGCCAAGAGCGTGTACTTCCCCGCATTGGTCAATGCCGTGTCGATGCGGGCTCCCCACGAACCCTGATTGGACGCCAGCATGGTGCCGACCGAGTCGTACAACTCCAGCCGCCCGTAGGCCTCCCACCCGCTGCGCATCCGCGCCATGATCCGGTCGCCGGCTTCGGCCACAAACGTGTAGGCGCGTGTCTCGGCCAGATGCCGGATCGTGTCGGAATCGGCGCCGCCGTAGTCCAACGCGGTCGCCCGCGCCGGGGAGAACTTCCGTTGCACATGGACGCTGAATGTCCCGGTGTTGTCGCCCTCCGTGTCCATCACCAACAGCGTGTATTCGCCATCGCCGCGCAGGATCGTGTCCAGACGATATCCGTACTCTCCCGCGCGGGTGACAACGAGTCCGCCGACTGAGTCGTACAGTTCGATCTGCGCCGAGAATTGCCAACTGGAGAGCAACCGGACGAGGATGGCATCGCCGGAGTCGGCCACGATGGTGAAGGCGCGGATGTCCGCCCACTGGGTGAATGTGTCGGTCTTGGCGTCGCCGTACAGCAAGGGCACACCGTGGCCGGGCTGGAAACGCCGCTGAATGTGGACGCCGTACGCGCCGGTGTTATCGCCCTCCTTATCGAGGACCAACAAGGTGTACTTCCCGCCTTTCAACAGCACGGTATCGATGCGCGCCCCCCAGGTTCCGTCACCGGTCGCCACCGGGGCGCTGGTGGAATCGTAGAGTTCGAGCCGCGGCGTTGGATTCCATGCCGTTGATATGCGCGCCACGATACGGTCCCCCGCGGAGGCATTGAACGTGTAGGCATCGATCTCCACTGCGTTGCTGATCGTTCCCGAGGCGGTCTGGCCGTATTCCAAGATCGCGGCGCCGACCGGATTGAAGCGCCGTTGCAGGTGCACACCGAATGTGCCGGTGTTGTCTCCCTCGCGGTCCATGACCAACAGCGTGTAGATCCCCGCCGTGGCCAGCACGGTGTCGATCCTGGTTCCGCCGCTGGCGTAGCTGGCGGCCACCAGACCGCCTGTGGCATTGTAGAGTTCAATCTGGTTCGATGCGCCCCACGCGCCGCTCATCCGCACCAGAATGCGCTCGTTGGCGGACGTGGTCGTGATCTTGTAGGCCTGGATCTCGGCGCGCTGGGTGAGGGTGTCCAGATCGGTCTGGTCATACGCCAGCGTGTCGGCATTGCCGGGATTGAACCGTCGCTGCAGGTGGATGCCGTAGCTGCCAACGTCATCCCCTTCCGCGTCCATGGCCAGCAGGGTATATGCCCCCGTGATGGCCAATACGGTATCGATCCGGGCAGCGCCGCTCCCGCTGTTGCTCGCCAGGAGCCCGCCGGTTGAATCGTAGAGCTCCAATCGCCCGGAAGAGGTCCAGGCACTGCTGAGCCGGGTGACAATACGGTCCCCGGCGGTCGCGGCGATCGTGTACGCCTGAATCTCGGCGCGTTTGGTCGTGGCGCCGACGATCGTCTGCCCATACGCCAGCGCCGTCGCCGAGGCCGGGCCATTGCGCCGTTGCAGGTGGATCCCATAGACGCCAGTCGTGTCGCCTTCACGGTCCATGACCATGAGTGTGTAGTTGCCCGTCGCGCTCAGAACCGTGTCGATGCGGGCCGTCCCGGTGCCGTATTGACTCAGAAGCAGCCCGCCGACCGGATTGTAGAGCTCAATCTGCGTGGAGGCCTGCCAGATGCTGTTGGCGCGGGTGATGATCCGATCACCGGCGGTGGCGGCGATGGTATAGGTCTGGATTTCGGCGCGCTGGGTGATCGTGTCCAGGAGCGTCTGACCGTACGCCAGCGCGACCGCCGATCCGGGGCTGTGCTTTCTCTGTATGTGCAGGCCGTAGATCGCGGTCAAGCCGGTGTCGTTCCCCTCCCGATCCATGACGAGGAGGGTGTACGTGCCAGCCGTGGTCAGCAACGTATCGATCCTCGCGCCCCAGTCGGCATATGCCGATGCGACCAAGACGCCGGAGGGATTGTAGATTTCCATCTGGCCGGACGTCTGCCAGTTGCCGCTCACCCGGGCGACGATGCGGTCATTGCCGACGACAGAGAAAGTGTAAGCGTGGATTTCGGCCCACAGATGGAAGGTATCGGCCACAGTCCAACCGTAGCCGATTGCGACCGGCGTGCCCGGATCGAAACGCCGTTGTAGGTGCAGACCGTAGTTGCCGAAATAGTCCCCGTCTTTGGCCATGACGAGGAGGGTGTAGGTCTCTGTCTCGGCAAGCAGCGTGTCGATGCGAGTGCCGAATGCCACCGAGTCAATCGCGACACGGGTGCCCGACGCGTTGTAGAGCTCCATCTGTCCGAACGACGACCCCACGAATCTCATCCGCGCGACAATCCAATCGGCGGCGGTTCCCGAAAACGTATAAGCGTCGATTTCCGCCCTCTGTGCGAAGGAGCCCGGCACGGTCTCGCCGTACGTCAGCACGGTGGCATTCCCGGGACTGAACCGGCGCTGCACGTGGACACCGTAGCTGACCCCGACGTCGTTACCTTCACGGTCCATCACGAGCAGCGTGTACTGCCCGCTGTCGGCAAGCAGCGTATCGATGCGCGCGCCCCATGCACTGTAATCAGTGGCGACCAGTCCACCCAGCGAGTCATACAGCTCCAACTGGGGCGAGGTACTCCATGTCCCCGATGCTCGTGCAATGATCCGGTCCCCATCGTCGGCGACAAACGTGTAGGCGTCGATCTCCGCGCGTTTGGCGAGATCGCCGGACTTCGTCTCGCCATAGGCGGTTACAGTGGCGCTTCCCGGCTGGAAGCGGCGCTGCACGTGCACGCCGTAGGCGCCGACGTCGTTTCCTTCCCGGTCCATCACCAGCAGGGTGTACGTCCCGGTCGATGCCAGGGCCGTGTCGATTCGGGCAGCGGAGGTGCCGTTTGCGCTGTCCAGCAACGAACCAGTGGGATCGTAGAGTTCCAGCCGGGCGGACGATGTCCATGCGCTGCTCAGGCGGGCGATGATCCGATCGCCTGCAGTCGCGGCGATCGTGTAGGCGTGCATTTCGGCGAGCATGGTGGTCGTGTCCACGACGGTCTGGCCATAGGCCAGTGCCACCGCCGCGCCGGGGGAGAACCGTCTTTGCAGACTGATGCCGTAGACGTCGGTGTTGTCCCCTTCCGCGTCCTTGATCACAACCGTGTACTGTCCGCTGTCGGCGAGCACGGTGTCAATGCGCGCGTTGTAGAAGCCGGTGTCGGCGGCCAAGAGCACGTTGAGAGTGTCATACAGCTCCAGCACGACCCAGTTCGCCCATCCGCCGCTCAGCCGCAGGACGATGGCATCGCCGGCGTTGGCGTCGAACAGACAGGTATCGACCTCTCCGACGACGGCAATGTCGCGCTCGATTGTCGTCCCATACGCCAGCGTGTCGACGGTTACGGCCAGCGGAACGGCTGATGCCGAAGTGCCGAGGAGAATGAGAGTGCCGCAGAGTACAGCGACAGTCACGAGGGTCGATGGCACGGCGCCGACGCGCCGGCGATCCGGTCGCCAGGGACGGTGGAATTGGATCACGGTCTGCCTCCTTGCGGTCGAAAGTCCGTTACCTGCGGTGCAAGGAAGAAACCCGGGGCGGCGTCGTCAAGGACATTGAGCTCCGACACCCGAAAAGCCCATCCCCAAAAGGGGCTCGGTTGAGGGGGAGCACAGTATACGGCCGGCATCCACGGCACCGACCGCTGGGACGGGGGGACGGACGATGCCGGGCGTGGTTGGCGTGAGTGACACTCAAGTCGAGGCGTGTGTGAATGGGGGTTGAAGTGCGCAGAAGGAGGCGATAAATTAGCAGGCTTGGCTGGTTGAGCCGGGGGCATTTCGATGCCGGCTCCCCGTGTCGGAGGCGCTATCGACTTTCTGGCCGAACAAGGGACGCTGGCACTCAACATCCTGAAGTTTCTGCTGCCCGCTGTGCCGGCCACCATCGTCATCACCCTGTTGTCGTTCCTCCTGGCACTGATACTGGGGGCGGCGGTGGGCTTGTTGCCGTTGTGCCGACGACCGTTCATCCTGTTTTTCACCCGCGTCTACGTCGATGTGCTGCGCGGCGTGCCGCTTCTGGTGCACATCTTCTTCATCTACTTTGGGCTGGGATCGATCCTCAACCTCGATCGTTTCTCGGCCGGAGTCCTGGCAGTGGGGATCTGCTATTCCGCCTACATGGCCGAGATCATTCGCGCCGGCGTGCTCTCGATCGCGCAGGGGCAGTTTGAGGCCGCGGCGTCTCTGGGAATGACGCAGTGGCAGTCGCTGCGTCATGTCGTCCTGCCGCAGGCGGTGCGCACGATCATTCCCCCGACGGCGAATGAATTCATCGCCTGTCTGAAGGATTCGTCGCTGGTGTCGATCATCGGCCTGCGGGAATTGACCCGTGCCGGACGCGAGTACTATTCCCAGTTCTTCGTCGATTTCCAGACCTGGCTTCTGGTCGGGCTGATCTACTTGGTGATGACGCTGGCGCTGACGCGCGTGGCACGGGGATTGGAGCGGCGTTTTGCCGTGAAGGGCTTCGGTGGTGGAGGATACCGGCGGTGAGCGGTCCCCCGGGCGATCCTCATCCGCCGGCGGTCACCGCGCGCCGCTTGATGAAGCGCTATGGCCCCCTGGTCGCGCTGGCCGGTGTCGATCTGGACGTGGCGTATTCGGAAGTCGTGGCGCTCGTCGGTCCCTCCGGTTCGGGGAAGTCGACCTTGCTGCGTTGCCTGAACGGGCTGGAGCCGGTTGACGGCGGGACGATCGAAATCGCCGGACGACCGGTGGACACGCGGGCGACGACGATTCATGCAGTTCGGGCCGATGTGGGCATGGTGTTCCAGCAGTTCAACCTCTTTCCCCATCTGACGGCGCTGGAGAATGTCGCCCTGGCACCGCAAGTCGTTCGCAAACTGTCACGCGAAGAGGCGTTGGCGCGCGGCCGCGAGAAGCTGCAACGCGTCGGACTCGATCACAAGCTGCACGCCCACCCGGCGGAACTCTCGGGCGGTCAGCAGCAACGGGTGGCGATCGCGCGCGCCCTGGCGATGCACCCGCAGCTCATGCTCTTCGACGAGCCGACCTCGGCGTTGGACACAGAGATGATCGGCGAAGTCCTGGCGGTCATGCGCGACCTGGCCGAGTCGGGGATGACCATGATCCTCGTCTCGCACGAAATCAACTTCGTTCGCGAGGTCGCCGATCGCGTGGCGTTTTTGGACGAGGGAAGCATCCTGGAATGGGGAACGCCTCCCGAGATGTTCGACCGGCCCCGTCATCCGCGGGCGCTGGAGTTCTTCCAGAAGATACTCTGATGCCATGCCGCCCGCGGAACGCGGTGCTCGTCGCGGTTGTTCAATGCTGATGATGGCGAATTTCGCGAAGCGGGGGAGTAGGGCATTGTGTTTGTGGGCAGTTGCGGCTGTCCTCACGCTGTGTGTCGGCACGGCCCAAGCGGCTATGCCGCGCACTGCTGTGTATCGCGCCGCCGCCGCCGGACGTCCATTGTGGATATTCCTCCATGACAAAGGCCCTGTGGAACAACTGCGGAAAGTGTCGCCCGGCGACGGGATTTCACCCCGGGCGGCAGCGCGGATCGCACGCCGTGGCGGGGCACATGAGCCCGAGAGCGACCACCCGGTCTTCGCGCCCTACCGCGACAGTCTGATCGCCGCCGGCGTGAGGATTCAGGCGGAGAGTCGCTGGTTCAATGCCGTGGCCGGGCGGATCGACTCCGCCGGCGTGGATCGTGTCGCATCGTTGACCTTTGTCGATTCGCTGTGCCCGGTGGCGCTCTTCACGCGTCCACGCCAGGAGGATGGTGGAGCCCTTCCCCGTCTGGAGAAGCCGGCACTTCCGCCCCCGGGCACGAACGACTATGGTACTTCCCTGTCGCAGATCGCCGCGATTCAGGTGGACAGTCTGCACAAGCTGGGGCTGGATGGCAACGGTGTGCGGATCGGCTTTCTCGACACGGGGTTCTCGTTGGATATTGACGCCTTCTCGTCGTTGGATCTGATCGGGATGCGTGATTTCATCCATGGCGATGATGACGTCGGTGACGGTGATACCGTGGCGATGAGGCACGGCACCGGCACGTTGTCGGTCTGTGGGGGTTGGGCGCCGGGGGAGTTGATTGGTGTCGCCTACGACGCGGAATACGTGGTCGCCAAGACCGAACTCACGAACGACGAAATTCAGATCGAGGAATCGTACTGGGTCGCCGGGTTGGAATGGCTCGACTCGATGGGGTGTGATCTGGTGTCCAGTTCCCTGGGGTACACGAACTGGTACACCGACGCCGACTACGATGGCATGACGGCGATTTCGACTTTGGCCGCGGACCATGCCGCCGCGCGCGGGCTCTTGGTGGTGAATGCCGTGGGGAACTCAGGGTGCGACGGTGACCGGATTCACATCATCGTTCCGGCTGATGGGGACTCCGTCCTCGCCGTAGGGGCCTCGGACCACGACGGCGAGACGGTCATTTTCTCCTCGTGCGGTCCGACCTCCGACGGCCGTATCAAGCCCGATGTGATGGCACCGGGAGTTCGCGTCTGGTCGGCGGACCCGCGTAACGGCCAGTATGGTTACTCGTCGGGGACATCATTTGCCACACCCTTGGTGGCCGGTGTCTGCGCTCTGCTTCTACAGATGGATCCCTCGCTCACGCCGCTGGGGTTGATCGAGCTTCTGCGCTCGACCGCAACCAAAGCGCGCAAACCGATGAACACCTATGGCTGGGGGATGGTGCAGGCGGTGAGGGCCGCGTCGTTGCTCGACACGACGCCCGAACCCGGCTATCAGGACATCGCTGTCTGGCCCAACCCCGCCGACTCCCAGATCACGATCGCGCTTCCAGACCAGGACTCCGCAGCAAACTGGCGAGTCGAGGTCTACACAGCCGCCGGACAACCGGTCGACCAGTGGGATGTGGTCGGTTATGACCGGACGAGTTGGCCGGGAACGAACAGCAATGGTCTCCCGGTGGCGGCGGGTGTCTATCTGGTGCGCGTGAAGTCGCCAACACGGGAGCGTATCATCAAGGTCGCATGGATGCCAAGGCGGTGAGCGCGCTTCCGTTTAGATGTTGATTGCCACGAGGGGAACCACGATATACATACGGATGGAATCTGCGGGAGTAACTCAGTTGGCTAGAGTCACAGCCTTCCAAGCTGTTGGTCGCGGGTTCGAGCCCCGTCTCCCGCTTTTCAGGCGCGGACGTCCTTGAAGGAGTGACCCCATATGTTGTCGCGCGAGTCTGTGGGTCGTTGGTGCGGTGTCGGAGTGGTCGTGGCGGCGCTTCTGACCGGCTGCGGCGATTCGAATGTCGAGAAGGTTGATCGCGCCAAGACACAACCGGGGACATCGGCCGGGCAGATGTCCGGGTCGGAGACGGTGCCCGCTGAGATCGCGGGGATAGCATGGACCGTGCCCGAGTCCTGGGTGGTCAGCGGTCCGCGGCCGATGCGAGTCGCCACCTACCAGATCGGCGAGGGCGCGGTGTCGGCAGAGTGTGCGGTCTTCTACTTCGGCCTCGGCCAGGGAGGCGATGTTCAGGCCAATATCGATCGCTGGATCGGCCAGTTCGTCCAACCCGATGGCTCCGCTTCGCAGGCGCACGCGCAGGTTGGTGCACAGTCGGTCGCGGGGTTGAAAGTGACGACCGTGGGATTGACCGGGACCTACGCCGGCGGGATGGGAGGGCCGATGTCGGGGCAGCAAGTGGAACATCCGGGATGGCGGCTGGTCGGCGCCATTGTCGAGGCGCCGCAGGGACCGGTCTTCTTTAAGCTGACCGGACCCGATGCGACGGTGACCGCGGCCCGTGCCGACTTCGACCGGATGATGGCCTCGGTGAAGAGGAAGTAACAGGTCCCTCGCAGGAGTTCCGTTCGCAGCTTCAACCTCAGTCGGATCATGCCGACAAATGCGGCGGGCAAGGGGCTGAAGCCCCTTGTTTGCCCGTTTGTTATCTTGTCTACAGATGGAAGATCGTCCGGGCGATGATGCCCAAGTCGCCAAAGAACGTCCGCTTGCGCGCGTAGTGACGCGCCAGCGCGATCTTCCGGGGCAGGATCTCGGTTACGTACATCTCTTGCGGATCTGACGCCCGCGACAACAGCTCCTCTTCATCGCGGAACGCGATGCTGGCTTCGTCGGTAATCCCCGGCCGGACCCGGAGAATCTCGGTGTAATCATCGCGGAACGCATCCACGTACTGCGGCAACTCGGGCCGGGGCCCGACGAGACTCATACGTCCACTGATGACATTCAGCAACTGGGGCAATTCGTCCAGCTTGGTTCGTCGCAGGAACCGGCCGACCGGGGTCACGCGCGGGTCCCCGCGGACCGTGATCGGCGGACCGGAGGCGCCATCGACCATCGTGCGGAACTTGTAGATCCGGAAGTGCCGGAAGCCCCGTCCCACCCTCACCTGACGAAAGAAGACAGGCCCTGGCCCGGAGAGTTTCACAAACAGGGCGGCGATCAGGAAGATAGGTGACAGTATGATCAGTCCCACGACACTGACGACCAGATCGAACGCCCGTTTCGCCATGGTCATCGGGCGTGGGCCCGGCAGAGATCGCCGATGGCGTCGATCACCGAGTCGGCATCGGCGTCGGTCATGGCCGGGTAGATCGGCAGACTGATGATCCGCTCGTAGACCTCATGGGCGTGGGGGAAACCCTCGGGACGATACCCGTACGTATCCCGATAGTAGGGGTGGATATGCAATGGGATGAAGTGAACCGAGACGCCAATATGGGCGGTCTTCAATTCGGCGATAAACTGATCGCGGTCGATGGTCAGCCGGTTGAGGCGCAGCTTGATGACATAGAGATGCCAGGAATGTTGACCGCCAGCGGGAGCGTCCGGTGGCGTTTCCAAGAAGTCCGCCAGGGAGGCGAAGGCGGTCGTGTAGCGTCGCGCGATGGCCTGGCGACGTTTCAGGAACTCATCCGCCTTGTGCAGTTGGGCCAACCCCAGCGCCGCGGCCAGATCGGTCAGGTTGTACTTGAATCCCGGTTGCAGGATTTCGTAGTACCAACTCCCCTCGGCGGTGTAGCGGGACCAGGCGTTGTGGCTGATCCCATGCAGACTCATCATGCGCATGCGCGCGGCCAATGCCGGATCATCGGTCGTCGCCATGCCGCCTTCGCCGGTCGTGATCGTCTTGGTCGAGTAGAAGGAGAAGCACGTCACATCCCCGATGGCGCCGATCATGCGTCCCTTGTACCGCGTGGGAAAGGCATGCGCGGCATCCTCGATCACTCTCAGGCCGTGTCGCCGGGCGATAGCAAGGATCGGGTCCATGTCGCAAGCGAGGCCGCCCATGTGCACGGGGATGATCGCTCTGGCCCGGCGGCAACGGCTGATCACGTCTTCTAGCAGTGCGGAGTCGAGGTTCATCGTCACCGGGTCGATGTCGACGAAGACCGGCTTGGCACCCAGGTAATGGATCACCTCCCCGGTAGCGGCGAAGGTCATCGGTGAGGTGATCACTTCATCGTCTCGCCCAATGCCGGCCGCCTCCAGCGCCAGATGCAACGCCGCGGTGCACGAGTTGACGGCGACGGCGTGTTTGGCGGCGACTTTGGCGGCGAACTCTTCCTCGAACCGCCGCACCTTGGGGCCGGTGGTCAGCCAGCCGCTGCGCAGCGTCTCGACCACCTCGGCGATTTCCTCTTCGCCGATGCTGGGTGCGGCAAATGGCAGGAACGTGTCGCGCATGTCCTCTATCCCGGCAGTTCTGCTTCAACCGGGCAGGGTAGAGCTAAGTAGTTTGGGCGGGGAAAGGCAAGGTGTTGTTGGGGGGGATAAGTTGTCGGCAACGACGGCAAGGGGCTGAAGCCCCTTGTTTTCCCACCCCGAAGTGCTGTCACCTGCCCATAGGGCGCACAGCGCAACGTAGACTGACCTGCTCAGAAACAACCCGGAAACTCGGCCAACAAGGGGCTTCAGCCCCTTGCTGTGGCGTTCAGCGGAATATCTGGGCAACGTCAACACAGCCGGCTTCCACAAGCGGTCTGATGCGCTCTTCCCATGTGGTCACGACAGTCTGTCCCCAGCGCTCGGCATGTTTGAGGTGGTTGTTCAGCACATACGCGATCATCTGCTGCAGCGATTCCTCGTTACGGATGGCGCGGCGATTGAACTTGCGTGCCCACACGTGGTGGGGTGATCTCAGGCCGTGCTCGGCGCGGAGGGTGCTTGCGGAAGAGCCCTTGATCTTTCGGACATGCTCAGTGAGCTCTGTCTCCGATGGGGCAGACACGATCATGTGCACATGATCAGGGAGTACGTTGACCGCCAGCAGGGGAATCTGGTGACGCTTGCAGGCGGAGATGATTTCCCGCACGGTGACGGTTTGGTCAGCGGGAGACAATACTGTCGGTGCTCCGGCTTCTATGCCGAGTTCTCCATCCGTCCGGATACTCGTGAGTTGTGCGTGACGAACGTGACGAGCCATAGCGTGGTGGGTTGATCGGACATGTCCCAAAGGCTTTCAAGGCCTTCGCCCTAGGCGAAGGCCGCAGGGGGCTGAAAGCCCCCTGTCCGCGAGTTCAGAGTCGTGCGCGTTGTACCTATGTGCAATGACTGCACTTTGAGGACAGGGGGCCTTTAGCCCCCTGACCACGGACCCATCGTCTTGCGAGTCCCATTGTCGCTCAGGAATTCTCCCTCGAGGACAAGGGGCTTCAGCCCCTTGCATGGCCGAACGGTTCACCTACGATGGGACATCCCCGCCGTCACCCCTCGCCTCCTTTGGTTGGGCAACGATTTCGGACCCTTCGGGGCGGGACAGACGCTTCTTGGGTCTAGCCCTGTGAATGCGTCTGGGGCCGATCAGCTCTCGGGCTTCGGGTGACAGCATCGCATGGATAGCGGTGGCAAGGTCTTCCGGATCAATGAGTGACCCGCACTGTCTCCTGATCTCGCGTCGGATCAGCATCAGCACATCCTTCTGGAATAGACACATCCCGATTGCGGAAGGGCTTAGCGCGGTCCTCTTCTCCCAGTACTTCTCGTGTTCTCCCTTCCTGACGGACGCCTTTGACAACAGTCCGAGACGCTCGACTGCCTCATCGAGAGAGTTGACGGTGAGATCCACTGAGAATGCACGCTCGTACTCAATCCCCTGATCGAAAGTGAGGTGATATAGGTTCCAAACCACACCGTTCGTTAGAAGAACCCAGCGGTAGTTGCTGCGGGAGGCATATGCCTCCGCTTGCTCTATGTGCCTGTCGCGCAACGTCACACCGGCGGCTTTCACCTCTACGAGGAGCTTGATGACTCCGTCGATCTTGATAGCGATGTCAACGAACTTCCCCTTGAGATGCGTCTCGCGACTGATTTCAAATAGCGCGTCGTATCCCAGAACATCCTCAAAGAACTTGGAGATGCGCATGACCGTGTCCGCTTCATTGAGATTGTCCTGTTGCGCCTGGAGAAAGTGGGGGATGAACTTCTTCAACGGCAGTCGGATGTCGTTCACCATGGGGATTCCTCCCTAAAATTGCCCCGATCCCTCTGGGGGTTGGACAGTTGCAAGGCCTCGGCCCTCGCTAAAACGGCAAATCATCATCCTCGCCCGCCGGGGGCTTGGGGGCGGGCGATGAGTAGCCGCGGGAGGCGGGACGCGACGCTGAATCGGCGGCGGCGTCGTAGTCGACCTCGCCGCCGCCCGTGTCATCGCGCTTGGAGCCGAGCATCAGGAATCGTTCGGATACGATCTCGGTGAAGTACTTGCGGTTCCCGTCCTTGTCGTCATACTGACGGGTCTCGATGCGGCCTTCGACATAGATTTGGCGCCCTTTCTTCAGGTATTGCTGTGCCACTTCGGCGGAGCGGCCCCAGACCTTGATGTTGTGCCACTGGGTGTCTTCCTGACTGTTGCCGTCCTTGTCCTTCCACTGACGCGACGTGGCGATGCGAAAGGTGGCAACCGCCTGCCCGCCGGGGGTGTACTTCAACTCGGGATCGACCCCGAGATTGCCGATCAGCATGACTTTGTTCAGCGACGCCATGAACGCCTCCTTGGTATTCTGTCTTCCGGTTTGTCGAAAATGACCCCATGTATCATCCGAAAAGAAGGCGCGGTAGGTCAATCACTTTCGTACTTGCATGATCGGCAAGCGGTTGCTGCCGGTTGTCGGGCTTGACCCGACGGGTGTTTTCAATCAGATTGTCGCCCGGAATGGGGGGGTGGGGACGGAAGAAGAAGCAGATCCCTCGCTCCGCTCGGGATGACAAATGGGGAGTCGTGGTTTGGATACAAGGCGTTTGCGACTGGCGATTGATCAGATGGCCCCGGTGCTGGGGGACATCAAGGCGAATCTGACCGAGCACCGCGAAGCCATTGCTTGGGCCAAGCGGGAGAAGGCAAATCTGCTCGTGTTCCCCGAACTGTCGCTGACGGGGTATCAGGTGCGCAGCATGGTGGCGCGTGTGGCAATGGCGCCCAACGATCCCCGATTGGCAAAGCTCGCCAAAGATGCCGGATCACTGGGCGTGATTCTGGGTTTTGTCGAAAAGGCCGCCGACGGGCAACTGTTCAATTCGGCCGCCTACTGCAACGATGGGGCGGTGCGGACGGTGCAACGCAAGATGTTCCTCCCGAACTACGGGATGTTCGATGAGAGGCGGTTCTTCGCCTCCGGGAGCAGGATCGAACCATTCGATACCCCTTGGGGTCGGATGGGAATGGTGATCTGCTTCGACCTCCTGCACCCGGCCCTGGCCTATCTGCACCAGCAGGCCGGCGTGCGCATACTCGTTGGGATTTCCGCGGCCCCGGCGCGCGGTGTTGGGCCCGACGGATTCATGGCCGGGGCCGAGGGGTTCCGTGTGGCACTGCGGGCCAACTCGCGTCTGTTGGGGATGGTTTCGGTCTATGCCAATCGTGTCGGGACCGAAGAAGGGATGGTGTACTGGGGCGGGTCGGAAGTGCTCGATCCGTTTGGACGGTCTCTGTGTGCGTTGCCGGAGTATGAGCCGGCGCGGGCCATCTGTGAGATCGATCCCGAGGCGGTGGGACGGGCGCGCACGCTGTTCCCCCACCTGAAAGAGGGACGACCCGATTGCATTCTGCAGGAGATGTGGCGTATTCGTATGGCCGCGCCGGGCGGCGTGCCGGGTGCACCGGGAACGGAGGTGTGAGTTGGCGAAAGGCGCTGATCTGACCCTCGATCCGCTTATGACGGTTGGGATCCTCACGACCTTCCTGTGCGACGAATTCGCCAAGAAGGGATACACCAACACTGTCTTGGGCGTCTCGGGCGGAGTGGACTCGGCGCTCGGCGTGGCGCTGGCGGCCCATGCGTTGGGCGCGGAACATGTCACGGGGCTGGCGCTCCCGGCCAGGGAATCGGATCCCCAGAGCCTGCGCGATGCCAAGCTGGTGGCGCGCACATTCGGCATCCGGCTTCTGGTGCAGCCGATTGGTTCCGTGATCGCAGCCATCTACGAGGATGAGCCCAACGTGGATCGTGTCCGCCTTGGGAACGCCGCGGCGCGTGTGCGGATGATCCGGCTCTTCGACTACTCACAGACGCACCATGCGCTGGTCGTGGGGACATCGAACAAGACCGAGCTGCTGCTGGGGTATGGGACCTGGTACGGCGACGTGGCCTGTTCGCTCAACCCGATCGGCGATTTGTACAAGACGCAGGTGCGCCAACTGGCCGATTTCCTCGGCGTGCCCGAGCGGATCATCGCCAAGCCGCCTTCGGCCGACCTCTGGCCGGGGCAGACCGACGAAGGGGAGTTGGGTTTGAGCTATGACGAAGCCGATCACCTGCTGTTCCTGATGGTCGATCGCGATTATTCCTTCGACGCGCTGGTGGAAGCGGGATTCGCGCCTGTCCTGGTGCGGCGGGTCTTCGATTTGGTGGCGAGCTCCCAGTTCAAGCGCTCGCTGCCGAGCATCGCCAAGATCGGGATGAAGACCGTGGGGATCGACTTCCACCTGGCGCGCGACTGGGGTCGATAAGCGTGGCAGACGGATCTGCGCCCGTGATATCTCCCGAATCATCATCTGAGGCACCGCGTAGGCCGATGGATATGTCGCGTCCGGGCGTTCTCTATGTTGTGGCGACACCGCTGGGGAACCTCGACGACATTTCGACGCGCGCCGTCCATGTCTTGGGGTCGGTCGATCTGATTCTCTGCGAAGACACGCGGCGGACGCGGGTATTGGTGTACCACCTCGGCATCCGCATCCCCACCCTGTCCCTGCATGAGCACAACGAACGGTCACGGACCGCGGCGGTGCTGGCGCGTCTGGGCGACGGCGCGCGCATCGCCCTGGTGTCGGATGCGGGGACGCCGGTCATCTCCGATCCGGGGTATCGTTTGATCGCGTCAGTCGTCGAGAGCGGCCATCCCATCGTGCCGATTCCTGGCGCCAGCGCGGTCACCGCGCTTCTCTCGGTGGCGGGACTTCCCGCCGACCGGTACGTCTTTGAGGGCTTCCTGCCGCCGAAGTCGGGACGGCGCGCGCGGCGGTTGGCGGAGTTGGCGGCCGAGACACGTACGATCGTGCTGTTCGAATCTCCGCATCGCCTGGCCCGGACATTGGGAGAGCTTCACGCTGCCTGGGGCGACCGGTGGTGCTGCGTCGGGCGGGAATTGACCAAGCGGTACGAAGAAATCCAACATGGACGTTTGTCAGAGTTGGCTGCACGCCATCATTCACGCGCGATCAAAGGTGAAATCACACTCGCGGTGGCCGGGGCGGATGAGAAGCTGTCGGCGGCTGGCGGAGAGTCAGAAGACTGACACCGTTTACCCAACAGGATGCTGAAGAAGGACCATCCATGTCATTCTGAGCGCCGCTCTTCGGCGGGGCAAAGAACCTCCTGTTGGTTTCATGGGGCGAAACAGCAGATCCTTCGCTTCGCTCAGGATGACAATGGTGGGACCGATCCACGTTTTCTGCGTTTCTCAGCAACCTGCTGAAGGCCATTCGTGACCTGTCCGGTTGATCATCAAGGAAGCGTGATGCGGTTTCTAAGATGGCCAGATCCCTCACCCCGACCCTCTGCCGGAGGGAGAAGGGGAAGAATAACCTCTCCCTCCGGGAGCGGTCGATCCGTCCACAGGACGGATCGGGTGAGGCTGCTCATCGTTTCTTCATATTGTCAGAGGGCTTTGGAATGGACCGGCGCGGTTTGAGCTCCGCAAGGGTGAGAACGGCTCAAGCAAACGGCTGGCGCTCTCTCTGGAGGCGTGCGCGTCCCGTCGATCGTCTGACCGCCGGTTACATCCTGGCCTTCGGTCTCGGAGTGGTTGTACTCGGACGCGGGTCGGACGGATGGTGGCACTGGGCACTGGCGCACCTGCTGTTGTTCGCCGCCGTAGTGATGGTGGTACAGCGGTGGGGCGAATGCACCAGCGGGATACGCGGCTTTGTCCGACTCCTCTATCCCGCGATGCTCTATCCGTTCTTCTACCGGGAGACGCAGATTGCCGTGCAATGGGTGTTCCCGGACTTCCTGGATCACCAGATCGTGGCGCTGGAACGCGCCGTCTTCGGTGTCGATCCCAATGTCTGGATTCTGCCGGTCCAGTCGGCGCCCCTGAATGATCTGTTCATGCTCGGGTATGTCTCCTACTACCCGCTTGTGGCGATGCTGCCGCTCGCGCTGTACTTCGGCCGCCGTTATCTCGAATTGTCCCGGGCGCTGTACGCCATGACGACCGCCTTTGTCATCTCTTATGCGCTGTTCGTGCTCTATCCACTCGAAGGACCACGGTATTATCTGGCGGGCAGTCTGCCCGGTCCGCTGGCGGGATTGTGTTTTGTGCCGCTGGCGAACTGGGTGGTTGGTCAGGGCGCCATCCATGGCGGCTGTATGCCGTCATCGCACGCGGCCGTGGCACTCGTGGTCATGGTTTGGTCATGGCGGACGATGCCGCGGCTGGCGATGGCCGTGACGCCTCTCGTTGCACTCCTCTGTGTCGGCACCGTCTGGGGACGGTTTCACTATGTGTCGGATGTCGCTGTTGGCTGGGTCGTTGGCGCCACGGCACTGTGGTTGACGCGCGGTCGTGAAGCGTTGATACTGCCCGTGCCCGATCGGCAGGTCTTGACGGAATCGTCACGGGCCGGTCTCTTTGTCGATCAGAGATCGTGATGGCATCATTCCGCTGAGAAGAGAGACACGACGTCATGCTGCCGGAATTATTCCATATCGGACCGTTCGTGTTGCGATCTTATGGACTGCTCCTGGCGCTGTCATTCCTGATCGGCCTGTGGTTGGTCCACCGCGAGGCGAAAGTCGTCGGGGTCGATCCGGACCGGGCCGTGAATCTCGGCTTCGTCCTGATCCTGTTCGGCGTGATCGGTGGACGGTTGGCGTATGTCCTGTATCACCTGCGGGATTTCGCCGACCAGCCCTGGGAGGTCATCAACCCGTTCCATACCACGGGGCATTTTGGTA
This sequence comes from Candidatus Zixiibacteriota bacterium, assembly GCA_040752595.1. Classification (NCBI taxonomy): domain Bacteria; kingdom Pseudomonadati; phylum Candidatus Zixiibacteriota; species Candidatus Zixiibacteriota bacterium. The sequence goes on along the minus strand of JBFMGX010000049.1, from coordinate 50,788 downwards.
TTGCCGGTTTGAACCTGCAGGGCGGTCTGATCGTGGGGACTCTGGCCGGCTTCGTGTACCTGCGGCGTCACCGGATTCGCCCGCTTCCCGCGTTGGACGCCGTCGCCCCGGCCGTGGCGTTCGGCATCGGTCTGTCGCGCATCGGGTGTTTTCTCAACGGCTGTTGCTTCGGCACGCCGACGGGCGCATTCTGCGGGGTGCACTATCCGCCCGACGCTCCGGCCGCGATCGTCTTTGCCGGCCAGGCCGTGCACCCGACCCAACTGTACTCGTCGGTGTACGGATTTCTCTTGTTCCTGGTGCTGAGCCGCGTCAACCGCCGGCATCATTGGCCGGGGCTGACGGCGGGTTTGTTCTTCATGATCGAGGCGCTGTTCCGCTTTCTCATTGAACCCTTCCGGTACTACGAAACCGAGATGTGGCTATCGCTGGCCGGCCTGCGCGTGAATTACAATCAACTCATCGCCGTGGCGATGTTTGTGGCCGGTGCATTACTCGCATGGCTGCCGCGACGCCTGCGGGGCAAAACGCCTTGACCGTACTCGCAAGGGAGAGATATATTCGCATCTTCACGGTCCGGCCGCCGGAATCTCATTCGTTGTCGAGGGGAAGCAGGCGAACTTCATGGCTGACCGGAATGGGGCGAGATGCAGAACCAACGACGATCGGCCTATGAAGCGTTCTCCGTTCCCTACGGGCGGATCTGCCTTCGTCTGGGGCTGACGCCGAACATCCTCACGGTGCTGGGACTGTTGACCGCCGCGGCCACGGGGCTGGCGTTCTGGAAGGAGCGGTTCATCCTCGGTGTCGTCCTGATGCTGGTCACCTCGTTGCTTGACATGTTGGATGGGGCGACCGCGCGGGCCGGGAATCTCGGGACCACGTTTGGCGGCGTTCTGGATCACAACTTCGACCGCGTGGGGGAGTTTTTTGTCTTGTTGGGAATCGTGTTGTCGGGTCATGTCGCGCCTGGGTGGGGCATGTTCACACTCTTCGGCATGTGGTCGGCCTCGTATGCCCGGGCCGTGGCCGAATCGATCGGCGGCCTGGCAAACTGCGCCGTCGGGCTCGTCGGACGGCTGGAAAAGTTCGCGCTGATCATCATCGGGGCCGTGCTGGAAACCGCCTTCCCGATGCGGGCGCTGCTGATTGCCTGTATCGTCGTTGGCGTCGTGTCCACTGTGACGACGGCGCAACGATTGGTCTTTGCCCACCGTGAGTTGAACCGAACGGGGAGCGGCCGGTGATCATCGCGTTCGGGAACCCCGTGTTTGATGCGATTCGCACACCGTGGGTGTCGACGCGGGGGCGCGTGCTGTCCGGCTGTGCCACCAATGCCGCGCTGATCTATGCCCGTCTCGGAGGCAACGTGACCGTCGTGGGTCGGACCGGCATGGACCGTGTGCACGACTACCATGCCTATCTACTCGACACCGGGATCAAGTCGGAGACCGAGGTGTGTGGCGAATCCGGCGGCTTTGGTCTGGACTACGACCGGGATGGGAACCGTGAACTCACGGTACTGGGACGCGCCGAACCGATTACGCAGATCCCCGCTGAGATCGACGATGCCCGGATGGTCTTCCTGGGGCCCGTGATGCAGGAGCTGCCTTTCGATCTGATCCGTCGCATCCGGGCGCGCACGCGCGCACCGATCGTGCTCGATCCGCAGGGGTTGTTGCGGCGAACCACCGGTGACGGTCGCATCGAGCATTTCAAGCCGGACGGGATCGAGGAGATCTGTGCCTTGTGCGACGTGGTGAAACCGAATGAACTGGAGACCCGCATCCTGACCGGTGTCGATCCGCGCCAGGACCTCGATCGGGCCGCGGCGATCCTCAGGGGATGGGGCATTGCCACGGTGGTGATCACGCTGGCGGAAGAAGGGGCCCTGATCGTCGATCCCGAAGGTCATCGGCATCGCATCGCGGCGTTGCCCACGCTGGCCATTGACTCCACCGGTGCCGGCGATTCTTTTGCCGGTGGATTGATGTTCGCCCGCGTTCATGGTCATCCTTGGCCGGAAGCCGGGCGTTTGGCGACCGCGTGTTCGTCCACGATGATTGCCCACTGCGGGCCGGACTTCGAGTTGACGTTGACCGATGCCAGGGCCCGCGCGGCGGGAGTGGCCGTGACGACGACGCGCGCATCGGCGGCGCGTGTCGCCTGACCAGAGGGAGGTCGTGTTCCTGTAGATGAAGACGGTCGAGACGGCAGGAATTGTAGGTCAGGAGCCCTGTGCTCCTGACGCATTGACGGATCCCACAAGACAATTCCATTCCAATTCGAGAGGGAGATGCTAATGTCGGGAAAAGTGCGGGTGGCGATCATCGGCGTCGGAAACTGCGCCTCGTCGTTTGTGCAGGGCGTCCACTTCTACCGGAATGCGCGGGACGATGAGTTCGTGCCGGGATTGATGCACATCAACCTGGGGGGATACCACATCTCCGATATCGAGTTCTCGGCGGCGATCGACATCGACAAGAACAAGGTCGGGATCGACCTGGGCGAGGCGATCTACAGCCGTCCCAACAACACGTATCGATTCTGCGACGTGCCTAAGCTCGGGGTGACCGTGCAGCGGGGCATGACGCACGACGGGCTCGGGGAATACCTCGCGAAGATCATCGAGAAGGCGCCGGGCGACACGGTCGACATCGTCACGTTGTTGCGCGAGACGAAGACCGATGTCGTGGTCAGCTACCTGCCGGTCGGCTCGGAGGAAGCGACCAAGTGGTACGTGGAGCAAATCCTCGAAGCCGGGTGCGGGTTCGTCAACTGCATCCCCGTCTTCATCGCCCGCGAGAAGTACTGGCAGAAGCGGTTCGAGGATCGCCATCTGCCGGTGATCGGCGACGACATCAAGTCGCAGGTCGGTGCGACCATCGCGCATCGGGTGCTGACCCGCCTCTTTCGCGAAAGGGGCGTCAAGCTCCTGCGGACGTCGCAGTTGAACGTCGGGGGAAACACGGACTTCTACAACATGCTCGAGCGGCGGCGCCTGGAATCGAAGAAGATCTCCAAAACCAATGCCGTTACCTCGCAGTTGGACTATGATCTCGGCGACGAGAACATCCATATCGGCCCCTCCGACTATGTGGCGTGGCTGACCGACCGCAAGTGGGCCTACATCCGCATGGAAGGGGAGACCTTCGGCGGCGTGCCGTTGAACATCGAAATGAAGATGGAAGTCTGGGACTCGCCCAATTCGGCCGGCGTGGTCATCGATGCCGTGCGCTGCTGCAAACTGGCCATGGATCATGGGCTGAAGGGGACATTGCACGCTCCCTCGTCGTATTTCATGAAGTCGCCGCCGGTGCAGGTCACCGATGAGGAGGCGCGGCACCGGACGGAGGAGTTCATCGCCCAGTTCCGTCGTCCCGGATCACCGGCGTCAGTCCCGAAAGCGGAGCCCGTCGCGGAACAAGTCTCGGTTGGCGTGTCATCCTGAGGGATTCTATGCCGAGGGTGATCGCCGCGGGCGATGTTAAGGACGCGGCCGTCCGGGGAACCAGTTATCAGGTCTGAGGAGCACTATTGCATGTATGTCACGGGGGATGAATGAAGACTACCACGCGGGGGTTCTTTCTCGTGGTCGAGGGTGCCGACGGTTCAGGCAAGTCGACCCTCGTGCGCCATCTGGCCGAGGTCTACGGCAGTCGGGGGTGGAACATCTGCCTGGTCCGCGAGCCGGGAGGGACCCCGTTTTCGGAGCGTGTGCGGCGGATGCTGCTGGACAAGGCGTCCCAGATGCACGCGCGGTCTGAGTTGTTTCTCTATCTGGCGGCCCGGGCGCAGGTCGTTGACGACGTGATCCGGCCGGCGTTGGCGCGGGGCGCGATGGTGATCGCCGACCGCTTCAGTCTTTCGACATACGCCTATCAGTCGGGCGGTCGCGGTCTGCCGTTGTTTGCCGTGGCGGGGGCCGACCAATTTGCCCGGGATGGCCTGTCGCCTGACCTCACGCTGGTGTTGAGCGTCTCCGTCCAGGAAGCCGCGCGTCGACGGCGCCGCGCCGGGCGTCCCTCCGACCGCATGGAAGCGGAATCGCCCCGATTCCACGAGGCCGTCCACCAATTCTACGACCGCTGGGGATCACGGCACCTGGGGTACCGGCTGATCAACTCGGAAGCGCCTCTCCGCCAAGTTCAGGCCCGGGCGGTCGCGCTCGTCGACGCGCGCTTGCGGCGGCTGGCGATGACGACCAGGCGACGCCTCCGCGCGTGAGGGCGCTCGGCAGCAGACTTGAATGCATCAGCGAGCAGAGTGTCAGGGAATCGGCCTCCCGGTCTGATCGGAGTCTGGTCGTTTCTCCTGGTGGCGCTGCTGCTGGTGGCATCATGGCATTGGTTGCGGGCCGACCCGCGCTTCGTGGGAGCGGCCGTATTGCTTTCGGCGTCCCGCGCCGTCTTCGCTTACAATGCATCGGAATCGTCACAAGAGGCCGGCCCGTTGGCGCCGCCGGAAGAGCTGTTTCAGGCGGCCGCCAACGGCCTGACCTCCGTTCTCGATCCCTTTTCCACCTTCATGCCGCCGGAGGAATACGGTTGGTTCACGGAGGACGCCGAGGGGGAGTATGTCGGCATCGGCGTCGAGATCAAGTTGACCGGAGGCGCCGCGGTGATCGTGCACGTCTTCCCGCAGAGCGCGGCGGCAGACGCCATGCTGCGTCCCGGCGAACGGATCATGGCGATCGATGGCGTTCCCACCGAAGGCGCGACAATGCCGGCCATCGTAAAGCGGATGCGCGGTCCGGTGGATGCGCCGGTGACGCTTCGTCTTGAGTCACCGGGGGGGGACCAGCGGGAGGTCACATTGCTGCGGCGCCGCGTTTCCGTCACGCCGTTCCCGGTGAGCGGTGTGTCGTTGTCGGGCGTGGCCTATGTGCGTTGGTCCGAGTTCTCCGTCGGGTCAGCGGACCTGCTGGCGGCCCTGGTGGAGGAATACTCCGTTCGCTCGCCGATCGGGCTGGTGATCGATCTGCGGGGCAACCCGGGAGGCATGTTGGATGAAGCCGTCAGCGCTGCCGGCATCTTTCTCCCCCCCGGGTCCCTGGTGTGCCGCTTGGTTCACAGAGACAGGAGCCAGCCGATCGACTATGTCACCGCGACTCCTCCGGCGAACTACACCGGACCGGTTGTCATGGTTCTGGACGCGGGATCGGCTTCAGCGTCCGAGGTCTTCGCGGCCGCGCTGCGGGATGCGGGACGGGCGGCGCTCGTGGGCAGCCGGAGTTTCGGCAAAGGGTGGGTGCAGTCGGTGTTTCCGTACGGTGACGAGGGAGCTCTGCGCCTGTCGACCGGTCGCTATGCTACGCCGGGTGGCCAGGTCCTGGGCGACCCGCGCCAGGCGGCACAAAGTCTGGCGACAGAAGATGCCGATTCGACCCTCGTTGGGTTCGGATTGGCCCCAGATGTCGCGGTCCTTCCCGCCCAGGCGGGAGTCTGGGAACGGGTGCTCAGTCAGGAAGGTGTCTTCGGTGATTTTGCGGCGACATTTGGTGATGAGTGGCCGGCAACGGGATCGGAAGATTCGCAGGAGTTGGGGGACCGGCTGCGGGATTGGTGCGACTCGCTCGACATACGACCCGGGGTGCCGGGTGGGGCGCTCTTGGACGCATGGAGCCGGGCCGCCAGGCGGGGCGATCAGCGCGTTCCGCCCGATGTGTTGGACCGGTTGCGCGTCGAACTTGCGGCGGCGCGCCGGGCGGATGCCGAACTCCGATTCGAACAGGAACGTCCGCGACTGCTCCTGCGCCTCTGGGAGAAGCACGTTTTGGCCGTGGGGAGGCCCGACGAAGGGGAGCTGGAGGCGTTATTTGACATCGATCCTGTGCTGTCGAGCGCGCGTGATCTTCTGGAGGAACCGGAGCGGTATCAGAGCATCACCGCACAGCATGCGCCGCCGCCGGTGAGCATGAGTTGGCCGGATGGCCCTGACCGGCTGTCTGCCGTTCCGAGGCGTCCTGACAATTATGAATGTCGCCGGCAATCGTCTGTTGCCTTGGTGTGCCCCGTCGGTGTATTCCCGGTTGTCGGTTCGCCGCAAAAGGCGGCGGACGATGTCGAGTCGCATGAATGCGCGCGACCAGCCGGGTGGAACGAAGCGGGATGGGACACGATTGATCGACCGTCGAAGGGACGTTATCATTATGCATCCGGCCGCGTCGTGGGTCGAGTGCGCCGTGCGGAACGGATATGTCCCGGTTCTTGATGCCGGAGAGAGCGTTGTTGTGAACTCGATTCGTCTCGATTGTGGTGGCGGAGGATGCGCCAGTGAGCGGGCTGGCTCCGGGTGGCGGCGGCATGGCTGATGCGCTGTGCGATGCCGTCGTGTTGGCCGGCGGATTCGGTACGCGGTTGAAGCCGTTGACCGCCTCCCTGCCCAAGCCGATGGTCCCCGTGGGCAATCGGCCGCTCATGGAGTACGTCATCGATCTTCTGGCCACCCACGGCCTGAAGAACGTCATGGTGTTGCTCTTCTTCCAGGCGGAGCACATTATCGAGCATTTTGGAGACGGCGCTCGGTTCGGCGTCTCGATCCGCTACCTGCGTCCCGAGGGGGACTTCGGCACGGCCGGAAGCGTGCGTCAGGCGCTGCCGCAACTGGCGGATCGATTCCTGGTGATTGCCGGGGACGTGTTGACCGACCTGGATCTGTCGGCCGCCTGGGATTTCCATACCAGCCACCGCGCTGAGGCCAGCATCGTGCTGACACATCAGGACAATCCCCTGCCGTTCGGCGTCGTCATCACGGACGACGAAGGTCGGATCATCCGCTTTCTGGAGAAGCCTTCGTGGGGTGAGGTGTTCTCGGACACCGTCAACACCGGGATCTATATTCTCGAGAAATCGCTCATGGCCCGCTGGCCCGCGGATTGCAACGTCGACTTCGGTCATGACCTGTTTCCCCAGACGCTGGCGGACCGGCGCCCGATGTACGGCGTCGTGAGCGACGGGTATTGGCGCGACGTGGGACACGTGGACGATTACGCCGCGGCGCACTTTGACCTCATGGCGGGCCGCATCCGCGTACGGTGGCCCGCTCCTGAGCGCCGCATCGGCCACACGCGGCTGATCGCCGGACACGATTGCGTGATCGCGGCCGACGCCCGGTTGTCCGGCACCGTCGTGCTGGGGGATCGTGTTTCGATCGGCCCGCGGGCACAGATCGTGGATTCCGTCATCGGTCCCGGCACCGTAATCGGGCAGGGGGCCATGATCCGGCGATCGGTTCTTTGGTCAGCGGTCTCGGTGGGGATGGGCTGCGATCTCAATGAGGCCGTGGTGCAATCGGGAGCCCGGCTGGGGGGCAAGGTCACGCTGCGGGAACGAACGATCGTCTCGGAGATGTGTCGGCTCGGTGAGAATGTCACCGTGCAGCCCAACTGCCGCATTTGGCCGCGCAAGACCGTCGAGGACGGTGCCCGGGTCTCCTCCAGCATCGTCTGGGGAGAACAATACAATCGCGAGTTGTTCACCGATGCCAAGGTGAGCGGCCTGACCAACCGGGAAATGACGCCCGAGTTTGCGGCGCGTTTGGGTGGCGCGTTTGCCGCTCAGTTCGCCTTGGGAAGCACGCTGGTGGTAGCCCGGGACCAGTCCGTGGAGGCGCGCGCGATTACGGAAGCCCTGAAGTCTGGTGTGACCTCGGCGGGCGTTCACGTGCGCGACCTGCGCGACACCGTCGTGCCGATCTTGCGATTCGATCTCAGCCAGGGGCAGCAGGAGAGAGCATATCAGGGCGGGGTGTACGTCCGTCGTTCTCCCGACGACCGGCACGTTACCGACGCGATATTCTTTGACGCCGCCGGGTTCGATCTGTCGGTCGGGACGGCGCGGGCGGTGGAGCGGGTCTTCTTCCGTGAGGATTTCCGCCGGGTGGACAGTGATCGGATCGGGACGATTCGCTATCCGGAGCACGTTCTGGATCGTTACCGTGACATGTTCCTGTTGCGCGTGAACGCGGACGTGATTCGCGAGCAACATTTCCGCATTATCGTGGACTACGCCAATGGTCCGATGGCGGCGGTCCTGCCGTCGATCTTGGCGCAACTCGGTGTGGAATCGGTGGCGCTGAACGGAATCCCCGGCGACGCGGATCCTGTCGCCCACGACGCGGCGCAGCGGTCGTTGGGTCGGATTGTCACCGCCTTGGAGTACGATCTGGCAGCGCAGATCAACGCGGCCGGCGAGAAACTCGTGCTCGTCGATCGGCGTGGGGTGACGCTGTCAGGTCAGGATTTGCTTCTCCCGGTGGCGGCGCTCTTTTGGCGTGGTCATCCAGGGGCGACGATCGCCGTTCCCGTCATGGCCAGTGCGACCCTCGACGAGCTGGCAACGCAGCACCGGGGCACAGTGTATCGAGTCAAAAGCGACCATCTGGCCATGATGATTGCCGCATCCTCGGGGAAGGCTGACCTGGTGGCGGGGACGAGGGGCGGGTTCATTGTCCCCGCTTGGCAGCGGGCTGCCGATGCGGCCGCGGCGTTGGTGCACATTCTGGAGATGCTCGCCTCCGGCGGCGTCGCCCTGGACGAGCTGGCACGCGAACACCACCCGGGGGTGTTTGCCGAAGCTGTCGTGCCGTGCGCCTGGAATCGGAAGGGGAATCTGATGCGTCGGCTGATGCAGGAGACGGCAACGCAGGAGCGCTCCCTGATTGACGGCGTGCGCCTGCGCGTGGACCGTGGCTGGTTGTGGGTCGGGCCGGATCGCCGCAGCGCGCATTTTCGACTTTTGGCCGAGGGTGCGACGGCCGCCGACGCTCAAGCGATTGCAGCGGAGTGGAGCGCACGACTGACGTCTTGGATCGAGGAGATGGACGCCGCATCGGCTCCGGAGCGGGATGGTGCAGACGAGGGTGCTGAACAATGAAATCTCGAGGATTCCCCAGACGGACGCTGCCAATACGCCGAATGCTCGTTGCCGCTGCCGTTTCTCCGCTGGGCCTTCTGATGGGCCCGATCATCGTCTTGGGCTTGCTGTTCCCCGGCCGGTCGAGCGCCGTCGAGACGCCACCCAAGCAGGAGAAGACGGTCACGGTCCCCGTCCCCTTCGCTGTCCCTGTGGGAAAACCGGCCGAAGAGCCGGGGCCGACGATCGCACCTGAGATGCCGGCGTACTTGGACCAGGTCGTTGATCCGGCGGAATACACAGTCGGCCCCGGAGACAAGCTCCTCATTAATGTTTGGAGTGAACGTCCGGATCAGTTCGCCGTGGCGATTACGCCCGAAGCGACGGTGATCGTTCCCAACGTCGGCGAAATCGGTGTAAAAGGGATGACGTTGAAGGGCGTCAAAGAGGCGGTCATCGCGCAACTGCAGGCCTTCTTCCCGCGCGCCGACATTTCCGTGACGCTGACCGAGGTGCGCCGCTTTCGCGTCACCGTCACTGGCGCGGTGAAACGGCCGGGGCTTCACATTGTGACCGCCAACACGCGCGCGTCCGAAGTCTTGGAGACAGCGGGATTGCGGGACGATGGTTCGTGGCGGGAGATTCGTCTCCAACGGCGCGACACGACGATCATCGTCGACTTGGGTGCTTTCGAACGGCTTGGGTTGCGCGAGGCCAACCCCTATCTGGCGGAGGGGGACGTCTTGGTGGCCTCCCCCCGGGATCCCCGTTGGGGGACGGTGGAGATCTTCGGATCGGTCAACAAGCCGGACCGCTTCAACTATTCGCCCGGTGATTTGGTGGGGGATCTCATCGAGCTGGGGTATGGGCTGTCCGCAGATGCGGACACGACGCATTTGGAATTGTGGCGTTTTGCTCCCGGCAGCAACGAGGCGCACCGCGTGGAATGGCCGGCCGGAACGACCTATAGCCAGTGGCGACAATTCATGCTGTTGCCGGATGACCGACTCATCGTTCGGGCTGTTGAGTCGTTTCGGCCCAAGAGGTCCGTACTGGTCAGCGGCGAAGTGGCCCGTCCGGGACGATACATCTTCCCAGGCGAGACCGTGTCGCTGCGGACGGTGATCGACTCGGCGGGGGGGTTTCTGCCGACGGCGGATCTCAGCCACGCCCTCATCCTGCGCTCAGCCGTTCCGGCCTGGTCGGTGGAACAGCGTGCGCGTCTGGCCAAGGTTCCCGAGGAATTGCGGGAGCGCTCCGAAAGCGACTGGATGATGGCAGACGCCCTATCGGTCCAGGGACGCGTCGCGACCGATTTCGTCCGGCTGTTCACGCTGGGCGATGAGTCGTATAACGTACCGCTGATCGAGGGGGACGAGGTCATCGTTCCCCGGACGACGGAGAGCGTCAACATCCTCGGACGTGTCGTCCAGCCGGGTTTCGTTCCACACGAGCCGGGAGCGGGTTTGAAGCACTACTTGGATCGAGCGGGTGGCTACGCCTGGCAGGCCGATCGCCGGGGCACCTTCCTGGTCAGGGGCGCGACCGGTGCCGCCGTCAAGCGGGGGCGGATCACCAAGATCGACGCCGGGGACACCATCGTCGTGCCGACGAAGCGAGGTCACAACTGGTGGTCGGCATTTCGTGAGACAATGACCGTCGTTTCGAGTCTGGCCACCGTCTACCTCGTCGTTGATCAGGCCACCAAATGACTATGTCCTTCGAGAATCGCCAGGCGTCAATGGGCCGGTCTGGTGCGGCTGCCAACGGTGGCATTCTGCCGCTGGTGACGGCGCTGTTGCAGTACCGCCGGCCGCTGTGGTCCTACCCGATGGCAATCGCCGTCGTGGTCACCGGTCTCTCGTTCCTTTTTCCCAATATGTATCGCTCGCATGTGACCGTCCTGCCGCCGGAGCGCGACTTTCAGAGCATGGGGCAGTCCTCGTCGGAGCTGAAGGCCTATTTCTCTTCCGGTCTGGCACTGCCGATGATGGCAACGCCCTCGGACATTCTGGCGGCGGTTCTCATGTCGGAGACGGCGCGCGATTCCCTGGCCCAGCGTCTGTCGCTGGAGCGGCGCTGGCAGGCGTCCCGTGCCGGGGTGCGGACCATGTTGGGCGGGTGCACCGGCGTGAAGGTCACGCCGGTGGGGATCATTGAAGTCTGGGCCGAGGACAGAAACCCCTGGTTCGCCGACACGTTGGTGAACACGCTGGTTGCCGTGGCGGACCGGATCAACCAAGCGATCGTCAACACCAAGGCCGGCCGGACGCGGCAATTCGTGGAGCAACGACTGGACGAGACGCGGGTGGCCCTGGACGGCGCGACCACGGCGCTGCAACAGTTCCAGAATCAGCACCGTACCGTGGCGCTCGACGTGGAGATTCAGGCGATCGTAGAGAGCGCCGCCAAGCTGCGGGCCCAGATGACGGCCGATCAGATTGAATTGTCCGTCTTGCAGCGCACGCTGTCCCCCGAGCACCCGCAAATCCGTGCGTTGGAAACGCGCATCCGCCAGACGGTACAGAAGCTGACGGAGTTCGAGTCGCCGGTCGTATCGGACAGCGCACCGGAATTCCTGGGGGCCGGCTTGACGGAGCTGCCGCGCCTGACGCAGGAGTTGGCGGCACGTCTGCGTGACGTCAAGGTGGCGGAAGCACTCTACGAGCTCTTGATTGAGCAATTCGAGCATGCGCGCATCCAGGAGCGGCGCGATACGCCGACCTTCTCCGTGCTGGATCGGGCGGTCGGCGGCGGATCCAAGGTCCGTCCCCGGCGTGTGATTCTGGCTCTGAGTTCACTCGTCGTCGGGTTCGTTCTGACGACGGCGATGGTGTTGGCGCGTGTCCGTCTTGAGCATCTCGCGGCGACCGATCCGGCGCGGCATGAGGCGCTCCTGAACTTGTGGCGGACGGTGCTTCCCCACCGAGGACTCGGTAAACGAAAGGTGGCGACATGAGCCGGGATCGTGGCTCTCCCCGGGGGTTGCGTCTGGGGGTGATCGGTCTGGGTGCGTGGGGGAAGAACCTGTTGCGTGAGTTTTCCCGGACGCCGGGAGCCACCGTGACGATCGCCTGTGATGCGGAAGCCTCCGCCCGCGACCGGGCTCAGGCCCAGAACCCACAGATAGCTGTGACGGCGCGCGTCGAAGATGTGTACACGAGCGACGTCGATGCTGTCGTGGTCTCAACGCCGCCGATTTCGCACTACGAGCTGGCGTCTGCAGCATTGGCGGCCGGCAAGGACGTCTTTGTCGAGAAACCACTCGTTATGGACGTTGCCTCCGGAGAGCGTCTCGTCGATCAGGCCGAGCGCGGCGGCCGCATTCTGATGGTCGGGCACATCATGGAGTACCACCCCGCCATCGAGTGGCTCAAGCGCTACATCGCCGATGGCGGTCTGGGCGCCATCCACTACCTCTATTCCACCCGCGTCAATCTGGGGCAGTTGCGCGACAACGAGAACGCCATGTGGTCGCTGGCGCCGCACGACATCTCCATGATTGCCTACCTGTTGGATGATCAGCCGCGGCGCACGACCGCCGTGGGACACGCCTATCTCCGTCCGGGGATCGAGGACGTTGTCTTCATGACACTGGAGTTTTCGGCCAACCGCATGGCGCACGTCCACGCCAGCTGGCTGGATCCCCACAAAGTCCGCTCCCTGACGATCGTTGGGCAGAAGCGAATGGCCGTGTTCTCCGACACCGAGGCGACCGAGAAGATCCGGGTCTTCGACAAGGGAGTGGATGTTTCGCGCAACTATGAGACGTATGCGGAGTATCTGACGCTGCGCACCGGCGATGTCCATATTCCGGTGGTGGACAATTCACAACCGCTGGCGGTCGAGTGTAGACACTTCGTCGACTGCGTGCGTGACCGAACGCGGCCCCGTTCCGACGGACATGATGGCCTGCGCGTACTAAAAGTTCTCGCGGCGGCGCAGAAATCGCTGGAAGCCGGCGGCATTCCCGTGGAGATTCCGGCGTTGACCGGACCATAGATGGGAGACCACAAATCATGAGTATCATCATTGATTCGACCGCGCGGCTGGCCGAGAACATTCGCTGGGGCGAGTTCTGCGTGGTGGGTGCCGACGTGGACGTCGGGCCGGACTGCGAGATCGGGCATCACGTGATTTTGGCCGCCGGGACGAAGATCGGCGCCGGTGTACGCATAGACGACGGTGCGGTGATCGGCAAGCGCCCGATGCGTGCCGCGAACACGGCCGTGACCAAAGAACAGGAACTCCCGCCCTCGGTCGTCGGTGATGGCGCGATCATCGGCACGCATGTGGTCATCTATCGCGGCGCCACCCTCGGCCAACGCGTGCTGGTCGCCGATCTGGCCACCGTGCGCGAAAACGTCGTCATCGGCGACTTCACCATCGTCGGACGCGGCGTCGCGATTGAGAACTTCTGCACGATCGGGCGATACTGTAAGCTGGAGACGAACGTCTACATCACGGCGTATTCGAAGGTCGGGGATCGCGTCTTTGTGGCGCCCGGTGTGTTGACGTCGAACGACAATTTCATCGGACGTACCGAGGAGCGCTTCAAGCACTTCAAGGGTGTCACGGTGGAACGCGGCGGACGGATCGGGGTCGGGGCGGTCATCCTCCCCGGGAAGACAGTCGGTGCCGATGCTCTGGTCGCGGCGGGGGCGGTGCTGACCAGCGACGCCCCCACCCGCAAGATTGTCGCCGGTGTGCCGGCCAAGACATTCCGCGGCGTCCCGCCCGAGCAACTCCTGGACGCTCAGAACTGGCCGGATGTGAAGGGGAAGGCGTGAACGTAGTGTGGGTGCTTGGCTCGTGGCGAGCGGAGCCGAGCCACACCCACCGTACAAGTCAGTATCCTCGGAGACAACAATGCCGGTACCAATCATCGATCTGACACGACAGTATCAGTCGATCAAAAACGAGATCGACGAGGCGATTGCGCGGGTGTTTCACCACGGGGGCTTCATTCTCGGGGCGGAGGTGAAGAACTTCGAGGCGGCGGTGGCCGAAAAGTGTGGCGCGCAGGAGGCCGTCGGGGTCGCCTCCGGATCGGATGCCCTCCTGCTGGCGTTGCATGCCTTGGGCGTGGGACCGGGTGACGAGGTGATCGTCCCGACCTTCACGTTCTTCGCCACCGCGAGCGCGGTCAGTCGTCTCGGCGCCCGCCCCGTCTTCTGTGACATCAGTCCCGCCGACTACAATCTGGACATTGAGAAAGCGGCGCGACTCATCACGCCGCGCACGAAGGCCATTCAGATCGTGCACCTGTATGGTCAGATGCCGGACATGGGGGCGCTACGGGCTCTGACGTGGGACCGTGGATTGTACCTGGTGGAAGACGCCGCGCAGGCGATCGGCGCCGCCTTCGCCGGGAACAAGGCAGGGGCATGCGGTGACGTCGGTTGTTTTTCGTTCTTCCCGACCAAGAACCTCGGCGCGGCCGGTGACGGTGGGATGGTTGTGACCGATGATCCCGCCATTGCCGAGCGCGTGCGTCTGTTGCGCGGCCATGGCGCACAGCCGAAATACTATCACCGGATAGTCGGCTATAATTCCCGCCTGGATGCGCTGCAAGCGGCGATCCTGCGCGCCAAATTGCCGCACCTGGATGGATGGACGGAACGGCGGCGCGCCCATGCCGATGTGTATGATCGCGAACTGGCCGGAGTCGGCGATCTGGTTCTGCCGGCGCGGACGCCGGAGGCCTACCACATCTTCCACCAATACACCGTGGCTACATCGCGGCGCGATGCGCTCCGGGCGCACCTGCAGGAGGCCAAGATCGGCACCGAGATCTACTACCCCTTGGCCCTGCACCTTCAGACCTGCTTTGCGGAGTTCGGCGGACGACCGGGAGACTGTCCTGTCGCGGAGCGGGCGACACAGACGTCCCTGTCTCTTCCCATCTTCCCGGAGATGACCGAGAGCGAACAGGCGGAGACAATCGACGTCATCAAGCGCTTCTTTGAGTAGGCACGCATCCGGCCCCAAGACGATGCCGCGGCATCTGACCCAGTCGGTCGCACGCCGGGTCCGCCGGTCGCGTCCGGTCGTGGTGACGGTCTTCGGCACGCGGCCACAGTTCATCAAGCTCTCGGTCCTTTGGGAAGCACTGGAGTCGCGCTTTCGCTCGATTCTGATCGATTCCGGACAACACTACGATTTTGCCCTGTCCGGTTCGTTTCACAGCGAGACCGGTCTGCGTCGCCCAGACATTCACCTCGGGTTGGGCTCGGCTGCCGCGGCCGGGCAAATCGGACGTCTGGCGCAACGGTTGGATCGGTTGTTCCCACGCCTGGCTCCTGACGCGGTGATCGTGGTCGGGGATACGAGCACGACCGCCGGGGCCGCGTTGGCAGCGGCCTATCGCAACATTCCGCTGGCTCATGTCGAGGCGGGGCTGCGCAGCTTCGATCTTTCCACACCGGAGGAGAAGAACCGCGTCTTGGCCGATCATCTGGCGACGTGGCGCTTCTGTCCCAGCCGCGCCGCCATCGCCAACCTGAGCCGCGAGGGAATCGACCGCGGGGTCTACGGCGTCGGGGACTTGATGTATGAAAATTGGCGGAAGTGGCAGTTTGACATCCCCTCTTTGGGAGAAATCGGTCAATGGGGATTGAAGCCACGCGAGTGCTACTTTCTCACCTGCCATCGGGCACAGAACGTCGATGAACCGGACCGCTTGCGTCGCCTCGTTCGCATCCTGTACGGATTGGATCGGGATACCGTGTTCGCGGTTCATCCCCGCGCCCGCAAGAACCTGCAGCGACTCGGTCTCTGGGCGAAGCTGGCGCGTTGTCGCCACCTGCGTCTGGCTCCGCCGTTGCCCCATCGTGCGGCGCTGGCGCTGATTGCGAATTCCCGTGCCGTGCTCACCGACTCCGGCGGGATTCAGCGTGAGGCATACTGGGCACGGACCCCGTGTCTTGTCCTGCGTGCCAGCACCGAATGGAATGAGTTGGTCGAATGTGGGGCCGGTGTCCTGACCGATCTTGACCTCGATCGTGTGCAGCGGGCGCTGGCCCGACGCCGGCGGATTCGGCCGCTGGATGATCGATGCTTCGGTTACAGGCGGCCGTCATCGCGGATTGCCAGGTGTCTTGAATCCGCGTTGGATTCGCAGGCGTAAGATCACGCGAACGAACGTCGGCGCCGCCAGCCTCAGGGGTCAGACTTCAAGATGAACGGATCCTCACTGCAAAGGGCCGGCGCGGCCGTTCTGCTGGTCAGCGCGCTGGTCAAGGCCGTGGGGTACGCGCGTGAAGCCGTGGTCGCGGCTGTCTTTGGGACGACGGCGGCCATCGATCTGTATCTGGCGGCCGTCGCACTTCCGGCGGCCATCTGCACGGTCGTCTACTATTCCCTTCCCAATGCCTTCGTTCCCCTGTTTGCCGGTGACAGGACGACAACTCAACGAGCGCGTCGTGCCGCATGGGGGGTGGCAGGGCTGATGCTGGCATTGTCCACTGCCATGTGGCTGCTGGCGCGGCCGATCACCGACACCCTGGCGAGCGGATTCTCTCCGGAAGCGCGCACCGAATCGGCCGGGCTGCTGAGGATTGGCGCGTGGGCCGTTGTCCTGGCGTCGGCAGAGGCCTTGGGGCGCGCCCATTTGTTGGCCCGCCGGTGCTTCGTCCGTCCCGGTCTGGCGTTCGTGTGGCAGAGTGTCGCGGTGATTGTCGCGGCCATCGTTTGGCCCGGACTGGGCGCCCGTTCTCTGATGTGGGGCTATGTCGTCGGCTCAGGTCTGGCGGCCGCGTGGAATTTCGTTCTGATCCCGCACGAAGAGCCCCGTGGCACGACATCGCCGCTGCCGGACGATTCAGGGATGGTCCGCCCGATCGGGCGCTGGGTTGCAACCGTTCTGATCATTGACGCCTTCGCGCAGTTCTTCAGTCTGATCGACCGCCATTTGGGCTCGTATCTTCCCGCCGGATCGATCGCCGCGCTGCAGTACGGCGGCCAGATCGCCTTCATCCCCTCGTCCATCCTCGGCATGGGATTGTCGACGGCCATCTTCCCGTTCCTCAGCCGTGCCGTGGCCGAGGGTGACCGGGTGCAGATCGACACGATCATCGACCGCGCCGTCCGCTGGATGATCCTCGGCGCGGTGCCGCTGGTGGTCTGGATGGTCGCGTTTCGCGCCGAGGTCGTCATACTGCTCTTTGAGCGCGGGGCCTTCGATGCCCATTCGCGGCAGATGACGTCAGTCGTGCTGACGGCGTTGGCGGTCGGCCTGTTGCCCACAGTCCTGACGATGTTGCTGTCGCGCGTGTTCTATTCCTCGCGATGTTGGCGTCCCTTGTTCTATGGGTCCCTCATCGGCGTCATGGTCAAGGCCGCCTGCGGATGGTGGTGGGTCGCGCGCTACGGCGTGGCGGGGCTGGCAGCGTCGACGTCCGTGGCCTATGGGGCGTGGCTGATTCCGATTCTCTGGTCGCTGCGTGAACATGTGCCGACCGGTCGGTTGGTCGCGTGGTCTTTCTACGCGGCACGTGTCCTGTTCTTGACCGCCATTCCCGCTGTCATCACTGTCTGGCTGGCCGGTGTGTTTCTGCCGGAGAGGATGTCGCCCACGCTGTTGGCTGTCGTCAAGCTGGGGGCGGCCTCGGTTCTGGGCGCGATGACCATCCTGATTCTGGGACCCCATTGGGGGATCGCGGAGTCGGCCACGGTCCGGTCATGGCTGGCCGGGCTGTTCCGGCATGCACGTGGGGGCCGTTGATTCAGCGCATCCGGTCGGACGGTGTTATCTGGGCGATCCGTCGTGATGAGTGATTCCCGAATCAAGACCGTCATTCTCGTGCACGTGTCGCGGCGCTGGGCGACGTTCCATCGTCGTCACATGCTGTTGGCACTCGCCGCAGCGCTGCCGGAGTCGGCGGCGTTGATTTGCATCGATCGTCCCATCACTCCAGATGTCACGCTCTGGAAGTACCCGCGCCGTTTCTGGGCCTCGCGCTGGGGACTGCGCGAGGAGCGTGATGGTGAGCATGTCAGAGTTCTGACATGGCGGCTGGCCGCACACGACATCACGGTCCACCGGATTCCCCCGCTGAAGCCCCTGAACCTGTGGCTGGCACGGCGGCAACTGCAGCGCTACCTGCGTGAACGCTTCCCCGAGGCCGAGAGGGTGATTCAGTGGATCTATCACCCGGTACAGCAGTGGCTCTTTGATGCTCTGCCGCGAGCGGGAAAGGTCTACGAATGCTACGACGAGTACGCGCGGACGGTCGAAGGGGAGTGGGTGGCGTCGCGGTGGAGTCGGGAGCTGCCGGTGCTGCGCCGTGCCGATCTGACATTCGTCACCACGGAACACCTGATGCAGAGCCGTCGTGCCCTTGCGCAACGGGCTGCGCTTCTGCCGAACGGCGTGCCGGACTTCTTCTTCGATGCACCGAACGAAGTCCCGGATGCCATCGACCACATTCCCCACCCTCGCGTCGGTTTCGTGGGGAATATCCGTTCTCCTGTCGACTTCAATCTGCTGGAGTCCGTCTTCCGCGAACGCTTGGATTGGCACCTGATATTCGTCGGGCCGATTCAGCGATCCGTCCACATCGAGGGGCTGCGTGGCCTCGCCAATGTTCATTTTCTGGGACCCCGACGGTTTGAAGACCTGCCGGGAATCCTCCGCCGGCTGGATGTTGGCTTGATCACCTACCGGGTCACCGAATACATCAGAGTGACCCAGCCGCTGAAACTCGCGGAGTATCTGGCCGTCGGCTTGCCCACGGTATCCGTCGATCTGCCGGAACTTCGGAGCATGGGAGATCTGATCTGGTTGACGCCCAGTCAACCGACGGCGTTTCGGGACGCGATTGCATCGGCGCTTGCCGTCGATCGGGACCGGTACGCCGGGCGCGCGGTCGCGGCGGCGCGGGAACTCACTTGGTCGGTGATCATACGCCGCCATGTGCTGCCGGAGCTGAGACAAGTCTTCCAGATCTGAAGAGAACCGACCATGTACTCTTTCAACCGGGACTGGAAATCCTTGGAGACGGCAACCCGTCCAAGACCGTGCCTGCTGTTGGTCTGTCCACGTATAGTCGCGACATTCGTGCGTCAGGATGCCGCACTGCTGAGTGAGGATTTCGATGTGACGATGTTCCCCTATATGGGCTGGCCATCGCTTGTGGCGCTCTGGCGCGCCGTTCGCCGGGCGGAGCTGGTACTCATCTGGTTTGCCGGGCGACATGCTGTACCGGCGGTGGCGATGGCACGACGCCGTCGATTGCCGAGCGTGACCGTGATCGGTGGTTATGAGGCCGCGTGGGTTTCGGAAGTCCGCTACGGTATCCCGCCGGGTTCACTTCGGGAGCGCATCCTGCGACGGCTCCTACGGGCCTCCGATCTGATTCTGACCGTGTCCGAGTTCAGTGATCGCGCGACCAAAGATCGGTTCCCGGAGGTGTCGGGGAGGATGCGATGTATCAAGCACGCGATCGATGTGGCGCGCTTCCGGACGGATCCTGCAAACACGCGAGACAGGGTGATCTGTGTGGGCAGCTTGAGTCGGTCGACGATCCGGGTCAAGGGGTGGCCGCTGTTCTGGGAGGTCGCCGCCCGGATGCCGCATGTCCAGTTTGTAGCGATCGGTCCGGCCCGAGATCGGGTCGGAAGGGAGTTCGTGGCGTCCCGTCCTGACAACCTCGATTGGCGTGGTGAGCTCACCGGCGACGATCTCCTTCGTGAGTTCCAGTCAGCCGCCGTGTACTTCCAAGGTTCGCGTCATGAGAGCTTCTGCGTCGCCTTGGCCGAGGCGATGGCTTGCGGCTGTGTCCCCGCCGTATCCCGATGTGGGGCGCTTCCCGAGGTCGCCGGGAAGGAGGCCTTCTTCTTTGATCCGACGTCGCCGGAGGAGGCCGTGCATGCTGTTGGACAGGCGTTGGCGGTCCCAGTAGCGTCGCGTGCGGGTTTTCAACAGCGTGTGATTGACCTGTTCAGTCTGGAACGGCGGCGAAGCGAACTGGTCGAAGCCATGGACGCGCTGCTCCAGCGCACGTCTCAAGCAACGGCACAACATCGCGGAACTTGAGCAGACTACATCGGTTGAATGGGATGGAGGGCGAAGGGATGCCCTCGTGACACCGTCGACCTCGGACACCGTCAGTTGTCCGGGGCCAAGTGGGAACTCCAGATTGAGGACCCCTCCCAATCCCGCGCGCCTCCGGGATTGTTCCTCACAACGATTCTCATCTTCATAGACTGCAATCAGTTGGTGGTGCCGCAGCGGGCTGTGCGGATGTGCGGGTAGGGGCAATAACGCTGGTGACGGACCGATGGAAGGCGTATCATAGCGGTCTCGGGGGGACTGAACCGGTGCAGTTCTTGGTGCGATCAATGAAATCCCTGCTCCAGTGGACGGCGCGATGGCGATGGATGTTGTGGGATCTGGTCGCGCTGCAGGGCGCTTTTGCCATCGTCTTTTGGCTGCGATTTCGTGCCGGCCGGTTTGACGACCCCGTCTTTGCACCGGCCGACTACTTCGGTCCCGCGGGGTGGATCTCGCTGGGTTGGATCGTGCTGTTCGCCGTCTTCGGATTCTACCACAAATCCGGGTTCGCGACGCGGACGGCGGAACTCAGCCGTGTATTCCATGCCGTGACCTTCGGCACATTGCTCTTGGCGGTGGTCACGTTCGATCCCGCGCAACCGTTCACCGGATCGCGCACCGTCCTCGTCGGCTACTGGGCCGCGTTGCTCTTGCTTCTGGGCGGAGGGCGGCTGCTGCCCGCGCTGCACACGGAGACGAACGGCTCCGGTGCCGCTGCCGGTGTGAACCGGCGCCGGTTGGCGATTCTGGCGGCCGATGGCGTCGCCGTTGTGATCTCGTACTATGCCGCCTTCTGGCTGCGATTCGATGGACGGATCCCCGCCGAAGCCGGTGCCGCCTTCTGGAACACGCTGCCTTTGGTCTTTCTGGTGCGCCTGGCCTCGTTCACGTACTTCCGGCTGTACTCCGGCGTTTGGCGGTACGCGTCCGTCAATGATCTGGTGTCGATTCTCAAGGCGGTGACCGTCGGCACGACACTTCTGGTGCTGCCGGTATTCTTCTTCGGTGTCCCGGGTTATCCCCGCTCTGTCTTCCTGATCGATTGGTTCTTGATGGTATCGATCTTGGGGGGATCGCGTTTTGCCCTGAGGGCATTGCGCGAAGCGCGTCCCGGTTTCCTGCGGCATGGGCGGCGCATACTCGTCGTCGGCGCGGGGGACGCGGGAGAGATGCTCCTGCGCGAGTTGGGCCGTGATCCCGGCGGGCCGATGGTGCCGGTGGCGCTCATCGACGAGGACCCCAAAAAACACGGGGCGCGGTTGCATGGCATTCCTGTGGTCGGAGACCTCATCGACCTGCCGGCGGCCGCCAAGCGGCACCGCGTCGCGGAGATCTTGATCGCGATTCCGTCGGCGACTGCCGAGCAGATGCGACGGATCATTGCCGCCTGCGGCGAGACCGGGCTTCCGGTCAAGACTGTCCCCTCGCTGCGGGAGATCATCGACGGCCGCGTGAGCGTGCGGGAGGCGCGAAATGTCCAGGTCGAGGATATCTTGCGCCGCGCGCCAGTGGATGACGACCCGGCTCCGGTGGCGATGTGGCTGTCCGGACGGCGCGTAATGGTCACCGGTGGCGCGGGATCGATCGGCTCGGAACTGGTGCGTCGGATACTGCGTTTTGCCCCTTCGGAGCTGCACATTGTCGACCGCGCAGAGAACGCGCTACATGACCTTTTGGCGGACGTCGCCCATATCCCGACCATCACCCGGGTCGAAGGCATTTTGGCGGACATCACCGACCGGAGCCGCTTCCATGCGCTGTTCGCCGAGCGCGTGCCCGACGTGATCTTCCATCTGGCGGCCTATAAGCAAGTGCCCTTGTCGGAGGACTTCCCTGACGCCGTTGTCGTCAACAACGTCGGGGGCTCACGTTATCTGATGGATTGGGCGCTGGAGCGTGGCGTGGAGACATTCATCAACATCTCCACCGACAAGGCCGTGCGGCCGTCCAGCGTCCTGGGAGCGACAAAGTGGATCGCGGAGGTTCTGGCCTTGCGACGGGCCGCCGAGGCGCAGACGCGCTTTGTCTCGGTGCGATTCGGCAACGTGCTCGGCTCCGTGGGTTCGGTGGTGCCGCTCTTTGAACGGCAGATTCACGCGGGCGTCCCCGTGACCGTCACCGATCGCAATGTCACCCGCTATTTCATGACGGCAGGGGAAGCGGCGCTGCTCGTCCTCCATGCCGCCGTGATCGGGGAAAACGGACAACTGCTGGTCCTGGACATGGGTGAGCCGGTGCATGTCTATGATCTGGCTCGTGACCTGATCCTTCTGTCGGGGTTACGGCCCAACGTGGACATTCCCATCCGGATCGTCGGCCTGCGGCCTGGGGAAAAGATGTCTGAGGAGCTCTTTGAACCCGACGTTGTCCCCCGACGCTCGCGACATGAGAAGATCTGGATCATCGACGCGGTTGACGATGCGGCGCCCGATTTCGAGTCGCGCGTGACCGAGTTGCTGGCGGTGGCGCGCACCGGGGATCGAGCCCGCACGCTGGAGCTGCTGCCGCAGGTGGTCCCGGGTTATGTGCCGCACGGTGGTTTGAAACGCCGGGCGACGCCGCGCATGCCGCAGGCGGATCTGGCCGAGGTCGGCGTGTTCCGTGAACCGGGGCCGGGTGGGGTCTGAGACGACGAGCGGCGCGACGCCATCCGTGGTGATCCAATGTTGACGATCTGACCTCGGGAGGGCGAGGCTCCTGTCTACCCTGAGCGAAGCGTGAGGGCCGAGCCGACTCTTCGATCATAGGCAGACACGGCTCGGTTGCAGCTTCGCCGTCCCAAGGCACGGCATCTGGCTGTTACGTGATAGGCCGATAGAGGTGGGGCCGAACGACGATGCTTGACCTGCGTTTCATCCGCGAAAACGCCGAGGTTGTGCGGAAGGGGATTCGCGACAAGAATTCCCCCGACTGCCTCGATCAACTCCTGGAATTGGACGGTCGCCGTCGGCAGATTATCGCCGAGGTGGAATCGCTCAAGCATGAGCGCAATGTGGCCTCCGAGCAGATCGCCGCGGCGAAGAAGGCCGGCCAGGATGCCGCGGAGGCGATTGCCGCCATGCGGGCGGTTTCTGAGCGCACACAAGCACTCGACACCACGCTCCGGGAAGTCGAAGCGCAAATCCTCTACTGGCAATTGCGCATTCCCAATATCCCCGCGCCGGAAGTCCCGGTGGGCGATGAATCGGCCAACCGCGAGGTGCGCGCGTGGGGTCAACGCCCTGCGTTCGACTTCCAGCCCGCGCCGCATTGGGAGTTGGGGGAGAAGTTGGGGATCTATGACGGCGCCGCCGGGACCAATGTCTCGGGCTCCGGGTTCTTTGTATTGCGTGGCGCCGGGGCGCGGATGCAACGCGCCCTGATCAACTTCATGCTCGACTGGCACACCGAGCGCGGATATGTCGAGCATCGACTCCCCTATCTGGTCACCGCCAAGACGATGCAGGGGACCGGCCAGTTGCCGAAGCTGGCCGAGGACATGTACCGCATCGAATCCGACGATCTCTATCTGATCCCCACCGCTGAGGTACCATTGACCAACCTCGAGGCGGGGACGATGCTCAAGGCGGGCTCGCTGCCGCAACGGATGGTGGCCTACACGCCCTGCTTCCGTCGTGAAGCGGGCGCGGCCGGGAAGGACACGCGCGGCATGATTCGCGTGCACCAGTTCGACAAGGTTGAGCTGGTGAAGATTGTCGAGCCGGAGACATCGGGCGATGAGCACGAGTCGATGACTGCCGATGCCGAGGCGATCCTGCAGGCGCTGGGGCTGCCGTATCGGGTGCGGATTCTGGCCACCGGCGATCTGTCATTTGCCGCCGCGAAGTGCTACGATCTGGAGGCCTACGCCGCCGGGATCGATACCTGGCTGGAGGTGTCCTCGTGCTCGAACTTCACCGATTTCCAGGCCCGGCGTATGGACCTGCGGGTCCGCTCCGCCTCCGGAGGCAAGCCATACTTCCCGCACACGCTCAATGGCTCGGCGTTGGCGTTGCCGCGCACCATGATCGCGATCTGGGAAAACTACCAGACCGCCAAGGGGACGATCCGTGTGCCGGAGGCGCTGGTTCCCTACATGGGCGGGATGACGGAAATCGCGTAAGTGATACTTGCGATTCTGATTCGGTGGGTGCGGAGCACCCACCACAATTGAATTGCCTCTTTGATCTTTGCCGCGCTTCGTTATAGCCGATGAAACGTCGTCTCTGGCGCATTCTGCATGATCGGGCCGGGTACACCGGTTTGCCCCTGGCGTTCAAGGGGCTGATGTTCCTCGGCATGGCCATCATCGCCGCCGTGCTGATCTATACCACGCAGACGATGGTGAAGGAACTGAAGGCCTCCGAGGCGCGGTTGGCCAATGCCTACGCCGGGCATTGGAAGCGCGCCGCCGAATCGACCGACCCCAACGAGATCGGATACCTCTTTGATGAGATCATCAGCAAAAGCGACTTTCCCATTGTCGTGGCCGATCCCAATGGGCAGCCGCTCTACTGGCGCGGTCTGACCGGGATCACCGAGCATGACACGACCGTGGCGACACGGGAGCATATCCGGCAGCGGATGCGGCGTATGGCCAAAGAGTATCCGCCTGTGCCGATCACGTATGAAGGGCACCTTCTCTACAAACTGCACTACGGCAACTACGAGTTGGTCAATGCCGTTGCACGGCTGCCATACATCGGCGTGGCGGTGCTGCTGTTGTTCCTGCTGGTGGCGTACATCGGCTTCCGCAATATCAAACGCGCCGAGCAGCGCTACATCTGGGTCGGTATGGCCAAGGAGACGGCGCATCAGTTGGGGACGCCGTTGATGTCGCTTCTGGGTTGGCTGGAACGTCTGGAACCGTCCGAGGGTACCGGAGGGGTCGCGCCACGATCACCGCAGCAGTTGCAGGAGATCGCCACGGCGATGCGCGCCGATGTGGTACGGTTGCAGCGCGTGGCGACGCGGTTCAGCCAGATCGGCTCGGAGCCGGACCGTAAGATCCAACCGGTGGAGCCGGTGGTCCGGGACGTTGTGGCCTATTTTCGCACCCGGTTGCCACACGGCGGACGGGGTGTGACGATCACGGAGCATTACAAACCAACCGCCCCGGTTCCCATCAATGCCGAGCTGGTCACATGGGTCTTGGAGAACCTGATCAAGAACGCCCTCGAGGCAGTCGACGCCAAATCGGGGGCCATCGATGTCGCGGTTGGCCCCGACCCTCGTGGTGGCGTCGAAATCAGTGTCACCGACAACGGCAAAGGCATGACGCCCAAGCAGCAGCGGCAGATCTTCCATGCCGGGTTCACCACCAAGCAGCGCGGCTGGGGACTGGGCTTGACTTTGGCGCGCCGGATCGTCATGGAGTATCACGGAGGGGATCTGTTTCTGGATACGTCGATCCCGAATCAGGTGACGCGATTTGTGCTGCAATTGCCGGGGGAGACGGCGGAAGATGTGGGGTAGGGGCACAGCGTGCTGTGCCCGCGGCACCCGATGGTGGGCACGGCCCGCCAGAGGCGGACAAGCACGCCGTGCCCCGACATTGTGATCCGTGACAAAGGAGGACTGTGGCCGCGAGCGCCCGACAACTTCTGTGGGTCGATGACGAGATCGACATGCTCGCCTCGCATTTTCTCGTCCTCCGCGACCGTGGCTACGAGGTGACCGGCGTGCATTCCGGCGATGACGCCCTCGAGGCGGTGCAGAAGCGGCGATTTGACCTGGTGCTGCTGGATGAGCACATGCCGGGTCGCGATGGTCTGGCGACGCTCATCGAACTGAAGAAACTCGACCCGAATCTGCCGGTGGTCATGGTCACCAAAAGCGAGGAAGAGCACCTGATGGATCAGGCGCTCGGCCAGAAGATCGACGACTATCTCACCAAGCCGGTCAATCCCTCGCAGGTCGTGTCGGTCGTCAAACGACTCCTGGAGCGGCGCAAGATCGAATCGGAGCACCTGGCGCGGCAATACGTGGAGGATTTCCGTCGGCTGGAGACCGACTCGTCGCCGAATGCCCACTGGCGGTACTGGCTTGATGCGCACCAGCTGATGTCGCGCTGGGATCTGGAAATAGACCGCTTTCCCCAGCTCGGTCTCGATGAAACCCATCGCGAGCACAAGCGCGAGTTAACCGCGGCGTTCGGGCGCTGGGTGGAGACACAGTACCCCCGATGGCTCGAGCGGCTCGATGCTCCCGACCGGCCGCCGTTGTCGATCGACATCGTGCCGCGCTACGTCGCGCCGCACCTGAAGGCGGGCCGCAAGGTGTACTTCTTCGTGATCGACTGCATGCGTCTGGATCACTGGTTCGGGATTGAGCCGGAGTTGGTCGAGTACTTCCAGATTGAGCGCGACTACTACTATTCGGTTCTGCCGTCGGCGACGCCGTTTGCGCGCAATGCCCTCTTTTCCGGTCTCTTTGCCGACGAGATTCAGCGCCTGTATCCGGAGTTGTGGCAGGTCGGTGAGAAGGATGAGTTCTCGCGCAATCGTCTGGAACGCCAGCTTCTCGATCAGCAACTGGCGCGTCTGGGTGTGCGTCTGCCCACCGAAGCGAAGTATGTCAAGGTGCTCGACTTTGCCGAGGGGGAGAACATTACCAAGAAGTTCTCGTCGTACAAGAGCGCGCCGCTGTTGTCGGTCGTCTACAGCTTCATCGACCACTTTTCCCACGGTCGCACCGGCGATGAGATACTCCATGAGCTGGCTCCCGATGAAGGAGCGTTCCGCCGGCTGATGAAGACCTGGTTTGTGAACTCCTCCTGGCTGAAACTGCTGCGCAAGATCGCCCGTGATCCCAACGCGGTTGTGATTGTCACAACCGACCATGGGAGCATCATGGGGACGCGCGGGACCGTCGCCCATGGACGTCGGGACACGTCCGCAAACCTGCGCTACAAATACGGCGACAATCTCAACGCCGAACCCAAGGAGGCGGTGCGTGTGCTCGATCCCAAGGCGTGGCGTCTGCCGCGATTCACGATGAGCACAACCTATCTGTTGGCCAAAGAGGACTTCTTCTTCGTGTTCCCGACGAACTTCAATGAATACCAGCGCAAATTCGCCGACACGTTCCAGCACGGCGGCATTTCCCTGCCGGAAATGGTGTTGCCGGTGGCGACATTGACGCCGAAGTGACCGCCATGAGCAGAGGTTGCTTGTCTCTCCCGTTGAAACCGTTCGTTCTTCTCACGGCGTGTCTGCTCGTGGGGGGGACCATCAGTTCGGCGGCCGCCGACGAGGGGGTGCTTGTGAACCAGTCCGATCAAGGTGCCGGTCGGGTCCGCCTCCCGATGGTGACGCTGGGAACGATGACGGTCGAGGAGGCGATCGCCCGGCGGCATTCCGTGCGGGCGTTCAGCGACCGTCCCCTGAGCCTGGCTCACGTCGGTCATATGCTGCAATCGGCGTATGGCATCACACAGCAGCGCGGCGGCATCGGCCATCGCGGCGTGCCATCGGCGGGAGGCTTCTTCCCGCTGGAGCTGTATGTGGTGGTCGCCCGCGTTGACTCACTGGCGCCGGGGTTGTACCATTTCAACGCCGCCGACACCAGTCTGGAATCGATCCAGGCGGGGGACTTCCGGGAGCGGCTCCACCGGGCCGCCAACTCGCAGGATGCGCTGGCATCACCATCGGCGACGATTCTGATCTGCGCGCATTACGAGCGGACCACGGCACGCTATGCCGCCCGCGGACGGCGTTACATCGATATGGAAGTCGGCGCCGTCTGTCAGAACATCTATCTGCAGGCGACGGCCCTGGGACTGGGTACCTGCGCGGTCGGCGCGTTCGACGACGAGGCGGCGAACCGCCTGCTTGATCTCGATGGCAAGAACGAGGCGGTGTTGTTGTTGATGCCGGTCGGTCATCCGGCCGGCATGTGAGGTTTCCCAGCGAAATCGCTCGGCCATTTCTCGTGGGAGGGCGAAGCTCCTGCTGAGCCGCATTCTGTTGAGCTACGATTCCACGGCCCGGCAGGAGCCTCGCCCTCCCACGAGATTGAATCGGGTCGGATCAACCCATGATGCGAGTCTGCCACTCGGTGGAACAGACCGAGGCGTTGGCGCGCGAGCTGGCGGCGCAACTTCGGCCGGGCGATTGGGTGGGCTTGATCGGGCCATTGGGTGCCGGGAAGTCGGTGTTCGCGCGAGCCATTGGGCGGGCATGGGGGGTCAGAGGCACGATGCCGTCGCCGACATACACGCTGATGGCCACTCATGTGGGCCGCTGCCCGATCCATCACATCGATCTGTACCGGATCGGCTCCATGGACGAACTGGATTTCGCCGGTCTGGAACCGTATTTTTCCGGGACCGGGATCTGTCTGGTCGAGTGGGCAGACCGGGCGAGGGCGCTGTGGCCCCCAACCGGTTGGGCAGTGACCATCTCACTGGTCAACAGCGGTGAGCGACGCATCGTCATCGAGCCGTTCGGGCAGGTCGGTGGAACTTGAGGGTGCTGGCATTCGACTCGACCGGACCGTGCGTGACAGTGGGATTGGCCCGCGATGGCGCGGCGCTGGGGCGGTGGGATGAGGCCACGCGGAAGACGCAGGGGAACGTCTTGGATCGACTCATTGATCGTGCGTTGGCGGAGTTGGGGTGGTCGCGGCACGACATTGAAGGGCTCGCTTTGGTGACCGGCCCCGGTTCTCTGACGGCGACACGATTGGGTTGGGCGACCGCCGCCGGGTGGGGACAGTCCGCCGACATCCCCATCACGGGTTGGCCGACGCCGGTAGTCCACCATCGACAGTGGCGGGAGAGCCGTAATTCTGAGCCCGGTGGCACTCGCACGTCGTTCTGTCTTGTTCATCACCGCGGCGATTCATTCTATTGCTACCGTTTCTTGCGCCATGAGTTGCCGGGACCGCCAATCGCAATCACACTGGGGCAATGGTCGCCGGGAGAGCGGCCCGCGAAGATCATCGGTCCCGGCATCATCGGTTACCGCGAGCGGTGGCGTCATGCGCTGCCGAGCGACGTTGAACTGGCAGACGATCAGGAATGCATCGTAGGTGGCGATCTCTTGGCGGCATGGGGTGAGGCCGATCTGGCTGCGGGTCGACGGCTACCCCTCGATTCCTCGCCGCTCGACTATGGTCTGCCGCCCGACTTCCGCCGGGTAAATGATCTATGAGCCACGCGGACGTGCACATACGCCCCATGCGACAGGAGGATGTCCCGGCGGTCGCCCTTCTGGAGCAGACGCTGTTTGGCGATCCCTGGTCCGAAACGGCGTTTGCCGAATGCCTGACCGTGGCCAGTCGCATCAATCTGGTACTCGTGGACGACGATGGCGCCGTGATCGGGTATGTGTGCGCCCAGTGCGCCGCTGATGAGATGCAGATTCACAATGTGGCGGTCGCCCACCACAAGCAGCGGCGGGGCGGCGCGACCCTTCTGCTCAGGGCGGCCGAGGCGGAGGGACGGAACCGGGGCGCCCTGTGCGCGGTGCTCGACGTACGTGTCACCAATGATGCGGCGCTGTCCCTCTACACGCGACTCGGCTATCGCCGCATCGGACGGCGCCGTGACTACTACCGCCATCCGATCTGTGACGCCCTCGTGCTGTTCAAGTCATTGGCGGACGAGGCATCCCAATCCATCCCGCGGGAGTTGGCCAATGGAATGGTTTCGTAAGACCAAAGCCAGTCTCACCGGACAGAACAAGCGCGACATTCCGGATGGACTGTGGACGAAGTGCGGCGGCTGCGGCGAAATCATCTATGCCCGCGAGCTGGAACGGCTGTTCTGGGTCTGTCCGTCGTGCGACTATCATTTCCGGATCCGCCATTCCGATTACATCCGTATGATTCTGGACGACGGCGCTCTGGAGGAATACGACCGCGGGCTGGTCTCGCAGGACCCGTTGAAGTTCCGCGACAAGAAGAAGTATCCGGAGCGGGTGGCCGACGCCCAGAAGAAGACCGGCCTGGCCGATGCGATCGTCTGCGGTATCGGCCGCATCGGCGGGCGTCAGGTCTCCTTCGGCGTGATGGAATTCGCCTTTATCGGCGGCAGCATGGGCTCCGTCGTCGGCGAGAAGGTGGCGCGTGCCGTCGAGCGCGCCTTGGTGCGCCGCATCCCCCTGGTGTTGATTTCGTGCTCCGGAGGCGCGCGCATGCAGGAGGGGATTCTCTCGCTTCTGCAATTGGCGAAGACCAGCTACCTGCTGGCGGAGTTGTCCGAGGCGAAGATTCCCTTCATCTCGATTCTGACCAATCCGACCACGGCCGGCGTGATGGCCTCCTACGCCTCGCTGGGCGATGTGATCATCGCCGAGCCGAAGGCGCAGTTGGGATTCGCCGGGCCGCGCGTCATCCGTGACACGATCCGACAGGAACTGCCGGAGGGCTTTCAGAGTTCGGAGTTCTTCCTCGAGCACGGCTTTCTCGATCGGATCGTGCGGCGTCGCGATCTGCGGCAGACGCTGATCACACTGCTCATATTCCTCAGTGGTCCCGCCTCCGGGGTGGTGGACAAGACGGGGTTGACCGTGTCGCCGCCTCCGGAGCCGAATGACGTCATTTGACGGGCGGCTGTGTGCCGCGATGGCCTGGAGCTTCCAAGCGAATGAGAATGGAGATCCACTTTCCAGCCGATCCAAGCCCGAGGGGTGTGCCCGACAACCCCTCACCCTACCCTCTCCCCAGAGGGGAGAAGGGAAGATAACCTCTCCCTCCGGGAGAGGTCAATCCGCCGCAGGCGGATCGGGTGAGGGAATCGTCTTTTTGGCTCATTTTGTTGGAGACTCCCAAACCGGCCGTGACCTACCGTGACGCCACCGCCCGGCTTCTTTCTCTGGAGCACTGGGGCATCAAACTGGGGCTTGCGAACATCGGTGCATTCTGTCGACGGCTGGGGGAACCGCAGACGAGATATTTGACGATTCATGTCGCCGGCACGAACGGCAAGGGCTCGACCAGTGCCTATCTGGATGCGATTCTGCGCGCCGCCGGATATCGCGTCGGCCGCTATACTTCGCCGCACCTGCGCGATTTCCGTGAGCGAATCCATGTCGACGGGCGGCCGGTTTCGCGCACGTGGGTCGCGGAGTTTGTCGCGGCTCATTGGTCTTGGATCAGGCGGAGACGGATTTCATTCTTCGAGGCAACGACCGCGCTGGCATTCGATGCCTTTGCCCGTGCCGGAATCGATATCGCCGTGGTGGAGGTTGGTCTGGGGGGACGGTTCGACGCCACCAATGTTGTGCCCTCGGCCCTTTCGATCATCACCCGTATTGCGCGGGACCACGAGCAAATTCTGGGACACACACCCGGCAAGATCGCCTTCGAAAAGGCGGGGATCATCAAACCCGGCGTCCCGGTCCTGACTGGGCCGCTGCACCCGGATGCCAACAACAGGGTCAGGGGGATCGCCGCCCGACGCGGAGCTCCGATCTGGACGGCGGCAGAGATCTTGCGCGATGCGGCCGCCATCCTACCCCGGGATGGTGAGCGTTGGCGCACGCCATTGGCCGGATCCCACCAGAACACGAATCTGGCCGTAGCGCTGGCCGGTGTCACGTTGTTGAAGGCCCAAGGAGTGAGTGTCTCACATGAGGCCGCCCGGCTCGGTGTGGCGCAGGCGCATTGGCCGGCACGCTTCCAGATCGTCGCCGGACCTCCGACCGTCGTGTACGACGCGGCTCACAACCTCGATGGAATGAAGGCGGTCAGGGCGACATGGCGACACGTGTTTGGCTCGCGACGACCGGTGTGTGTCTTCACGACACGAATCGACAAGGAATACGCCGGGATGGTCTCCGTTCTGTCGTTGCTGGCACGCCACTGGATCGGCTGTCCACTGCCCGGTGCGCCGGGAATCCCGCGTGCTGGGATGGAACGTCTCGCACGCCGGCATCGCCTCGCCATGACATGGCGTGATTCCGTTGCCGCTGCGATGAATGCCGCGCGGGCACTGGCCGGTCCCGATGGGCACGTGCTGGTGGTCGGTTCGCATTACTTGGTCGGGGCGGTGATTCCCGCTCACTTGGTCGAGGGAGAAGGTGCCCAAAACGACCCTGGCACTCCTGTCACGCGCCGCGATCTGCTGGCGGCGGCACGAGCGACCGGCCCGGATTTTTGACATCGATTGCGCGCGTCATTCCACCCGGCGGGAACCCGGACGGGATTACGGCGTTTCCTGTTCGTGACGGCGGGGAAACAGTGATTGACTTGTTCTGCGGTCGCCTGTACTGTCGTCTCCGGTAGCGTGAACCGTCCCGAGCGTGAGTGTTGTACTGATCGTAATATCCGAAATGGAGGAGTGATGACGAAACCGGTCGAGGTTACCGATGCCACATTCAAGAGCGAAGTGCTGGATTCAACAGTCCCGGTGCTGGTGGACTTCTGGGCGGAGTGGTGCGGTCCGTGCAAGATGATCGCCCCGGTCGTGGCCGAGTTGGCGCAAGACTATGAGGGGCGGCTCAAAGTCGCGAAGATCGACGTCGATCGCAACAATGCCATCGCCGGCCAGTTTCGCATCATGAGCATCCCGAGCTTGCTGTTGTTCAAGGGTGGCCAGAAAGTCGATCAGGTGATCGGCGCGGTTCCCAAACAGAGTCTGGTCAGCAAGATCGAGTCGATACTGGACTGATTGCGGTCGGGATTGGGATCTTTGGATCTGTGGGGTCGATCTGGTCCGTTCGGGTCGGCCCCATTGGTGTGCCTGGCAAGGGGCTGAAGCCCCTTGTTTGCCATTCTCGGCTCCGATCGGTTTCATGACCTTGAAAGAAACACGGATGTTTCGTGCCACGGGTCTTTAGGGCGTGTTGAAAGACCCCATTTCCGCGTGGCGCCGGGTGCCCACACCCGGCGCAAGTCCTCGCCACATCACGGTCGGGTGTGGGCACCCGACCGCACAGAGGTGCTTTTTCAACAGGGTCTTTAGACCCGTGAACTCCCAGCGGGGAAGGCCAAGAGACACGGGTCTGAAGACCCGTGGCACAGCAGTGGCGCGGATCAGAGCCATGCGCAGTGCACTGCCACAACGTATCAGTGGTGGACGCCACGGCGATCAACGCCGATAAGGCATAGCGGGGACGGCCTGATACAACGGTAGGTATGCCTGGATTCAACCGATCATGGGGTTCCGATGCCGGTGGTCGCTGGGGGGGCGATGCCATGCCTCCGGCGGTCAAGGGGCTTCTGATTGCCAACGTTGCCGTCTTCGTTCTACAGCAGTTCTTCGGCAGCATGCTGGTCCGCTATGGCGGCCTGTCGCCTCTTCAGGTATCGCGCGGCGCGATCTGGCAGTTGTTCACCTACATGTTTCTGCACGCCGGGCTCCTGCACCTGGTGTTCAACATGTTTGCCCTGTGGATGTTTGGACGGGAGCTCGAGCGCGATTGGGGGAGCCGGTTCTTCCTGAAGTTCTATCTGGTCTGCGGCGTCGGTGCCGGCGTGGTGACATGGCTGGTTCTCTGGGGGCAGTCGATCCCGACAATTGGAGCCTCGGGGGCGATCTTCGGGATTCTCCTCGCATTCGGAATGACCTACCCGGATCGCCACATCTACCTCTGGTTCGTCCTGCCGATCAAGGCGAAGTACGTCGTGATCATGTTCGGCGCCCTCGAACTTCTGGCTTCGATCAATCAGACGACCAGCGGGATCGGCCATTTCACGCATCTCGGCGGCCTGGCTGTGGGTTTCCTCTACCTCCGGTTCCGCAATCCCCGCTGGAGCTTTCCGCGCCCCTTGGCCTGGCTGGGACGGTGGCGGGCCAAGCGCAAGGCCGGTCAACTCCGCCGCAAGTGGGACGAACACCGTGAACTGATGGATGCGGTGGATCGGGTTCTTGATCGGATCAACGAGGTCGGCTACGACCACCTGACGGACGAGGAGAAGGCGACTCTCGAACGCGCCTCGCGTCGGCTCTCCACCGAATCGCAGGGGAAATAAGCCAACCCCGACCCTGTTCCGTAACGCCGTAGTGGGCTGCAGCCCTTTGTCCATTGTCCATGCGAGGGGATAGGGGCGGGGAGACCTACAGAGTTGCGCGGTCACATGTAGGGCCGAGGTTTCCTCGCCCTTTGTCTTTCCGTCGGGGAGGATGTGGCAATGGGTGCTTGGCAGGGGCCGGCCCAACCCCGCATATTGCGGCAACCTGTCCGGCGATGAATGGTATCACGATGATGATGAGTCAGACAATGTACGGTCCCATGCGGTCCGCCAGGTTCCTGTGCCTGTTCGCAATCCTCGCCGCGACCCAGGTCTTGTGTATGCCGGGGCTGGCGGTCGCCGGGCTGCCGACCAATCTGTTCGGCGAGGAAGGTGGTCGGAGCGCCATTCTGACGGTCGAGCCGCTGGCTTCCGCGGATACCGTCGCCCCCGGCGATACTCTCTGGCTGGCCGCACGATTGGAATTGGCCCCGGAATGGCATGTCAACTCGGCGCAGCCGCTGCAGGATTACCTCATTCCGACGCGTCTGGAATTGGAAACGCCGGCATCGTGGACGACGGGCAGGATTGTCTATCCTCCGGGAGAGACGGTGTTGCTGCTTGGGGACTCGATGTCGGTCTACGAAAGCGGGACGGTCGTATTCGCCTCGGTCGTGGCCGGGTCGGATGCCCCGTCGGGGCCGATCGAGTTGACCGGGACGCTTCACTATCAAGGGTGCGATGACAAGTCGTGCGTCGCTCCGGATGATGCCGAGCTGTCCTGGAAGATCACGATTGCATCACAGCGCGGCTCCGACAGGCATGCCGACCTCTTCGCGTCGATCGTGGCATCGCAGGCCCCGTCGGTGTCGACTTGGTCACTGAAGCCGAAGAGCGGGGCCGGTGCCCCGCATTCCGATCTGGAGCGATTAATCGCCGAGCATGGCGCCTGGGGGTACGTCCTGACCTTCCTGTTGGCCTTTGGGACCGGTCTCTTGTTGTCGTTTTCTCCCTGCACCTACCCGATGATTCCGATCACCGTGTCAATCTTTGCCGGTCAGGCACGGGGCGCCGGACGTGGGTTTGTTCTGTCGCTGGTCTATGTCCTGACGATGGCGGTGCTCTATGGGATCATGGGCACCGTGGTCGCCAGCGTGGGCGGCGTCTTCGGCGCCTGGTTGGCGCACCCGGTGGTCGTCGGTGCGATCGTGGCCATCTTCGTGGTCTTCGCGCTGTCGATGTTCGGGCTCTATGAGCTGCAAATCCCCGAGCGATTCCGCAACCGCATGGCCGGGCGCGGCGGCGAAGGAATCGGCGGCGCGATCGTGTTGGGCGCGGTCGCCGCGCTGGTCGTGTCGCCGTGCGTGGGGCCGTTCGTGGCGGGGATCATGTTGTATGTGGCCACTGCCGGGTCGGCCTTGCTGGGATTCTCCGTGTTGTTCACGTTCGCGTTGGGGCTCGGTACGCTGTTCGTCCTGATCGGGACTTTCTCTTCGGCGATCCAATCGCTGCCCCGCGCCGGCGAGTGGATGGAATCGGTGAAGAAGTTCTTTGGGTTTGTCCTGCTTCTGATGGCGCTCTACTTCCTGCGCACGCTGATCCCGACATCGTTGACCGCATTGCTGGCCGGGTTGCTGTTTCTGGCGGCGGCCGTCTTTGGCGGCGGGCTGGACCGGTTGACCGCAGAGTCCCGATTCTTCGCGCGGCTCAAGAAGGCCTTCGGCATTCTGTGCCTGGTCCTCGCGATCTACCTGCTGGGCGGATACCTCATCTCCTCAGGTCTTGTCTGGCCA
This sequence comes from Candidatus Zixiibacteriota bacterium, assembly GCA_040752595.1. Lineage (NCBI taxonomy): Bacteria > Pseudomonadati > Candidatus Zixiibacteriota > Candidatus Zixiibacteriota bacterium. The sequence continues at coordinate 15,206 of JBFMGX010000049.1, read as the reverse complement.
TCAGTTCAATTGTCCGGGTTGGGAGCGGGTGCCGCACCATCCCACGACAAGATCCCTTGGCTGACAGACTTGGATGCCGCTCTGGGACAGGCGCAACAGGAAGGACGACCGGTTCTGATCGACACCTGGGCGACATGGTGCGCCAATTGCTACAAGCTGGACGAGGTAACCTGGTCCGATGACGGCGTGGCAACCGAGGCCACGCGTTTCGTGCCGGTCAAGCTGCAACTGGAAACAAGCTCAGCGCCTCAGACGCGGGAGTTCTTGGACCGCTTCGCCATCCGGCAGTACTCCCTGCCGACGATCATCCTGATCGATTCCCATGGCGAAGTCGCCGATGTCATCTTCGGCTTTGTGAACGCGGAGTCGATGCGCGCAAAGATGCGAGCGGTGAGTTGATGGCTCTCACACCGGCACGTTGCTGTTAAATGCAACAGCGCGATCCAATGCCATGATGGTCATCCCGAGCGAAGCGAGGGATCTGCTGGTTCTCCCTGTCGGGACAGTCATGTGGGCTGGCATTGATGGCACCCTGGAGTAAGGCCCCCCTGCATTCGGAAGGCGGGCACGGCACGCCGTGCCCCTACCGTGCCCGTTCGGATTCCACATGACACCGACACGACCGCGCATCTTCCTGATCGACGGCACGGCGCTGGCTTATCGGGCTTTCTACGCCTTCATTCGCAGTCCGCTGCGCAATGCCCGCGGTGAGAATACGTCCGCCGTCTACGGGGTCGCCAACTCCCTCTTGAAGATCCGTCGGGAGGAGCATCCCGATTATTGGGTCTTTGCCTTTGATCGACCCGAGCCGACGTTCCGCGACGCCATGTTCGCCGAGTACAAGGCGACACGGCAGGCCACGCCCGATGAGTTGATCGAGCAGATGCCGCGTGTCAAGGAGATGGCCGGCGCCCTGGGATGTCCATTGGTCGAAATGGCCGGGTATGAGGCCGATGATCTGATTGCAACGCTGACGCAACGCGCCGTCGAGAACGACCTGGACGTTGTGATCGTTTCCGGCGACAAGGACCTGATGCAGTTGGTCACCGATCGCGTGTCGATCTACAACCCGCACAAGGGGGGCGCGGAGGTCGAGTGGCTCGATCCGGCGGGGGTCAAAGAGAAATTCGGCGTCGCTCCGGATCGCGTGCGTGACGTCTTGGCCCTGATGGGAGACACCTCGGACAACGTTCCCGGCGTGCCGGGGATCGGGCCGAAGACCGCCGTGGACTTGATCACGACCTACGGCGACCTCGAGTCCACCTTGGCGGCTGCCACCTCGGTCAAGCGACCGGCTCTCCGGGAGAAGCTGCTGAGTCACGCCGCCGACGCACGGTTGTCGCTGCGTCTCGTGACGCTGCACACCGACTGCCCGGTGGCATGGGAGCCGTCGCTGTGGCAGGCCGGAACGCTCGATGAACGGGCGGCGGCGCGGTACTTTGCGGAGTTGGGATTCAAATCGCTGATCCGTTCGCTCGGACCGGATTTGTCGGCCGCCACGTTCGGCCTCGGACCCCAGGCGGCGGTGACGGACTCAGCGGTGGCCGATGTCGGTCGCGCGGGCGTCTACAAACAGGTGCGATCGCTGGCGGAGCTCTCGAAATTGGTTGCCGCCATGGCCGCCGCCGAATGGGTCGCCGTGGACACGGAGACAACATCCCTGTCCGTCGTGGACGCCGAGTTGGTCGGCATCTCCTTCTCGTTCACTTTCGGTGAGGCCTACTACATCCCTGTCGGACATGACGACAAGGATGCCAACCTGCCTTTGGACGAAGTGCTCGATCTGCTCCGTCCTATTCTGACGGCGCAGCGGCCGCAACTGATCTTGCAGAACGTCAAGTATGACGGACAAGTGTTTGCGCGTTACGGGATCGAGTTGGGCGGCGTCGGCTTCGACCCGTTGTTGGCCTCTTACTGTCTCGATCCCGGTGCGCGGGCGCACGGGTTGGATGTCTTGGTGCAAGAGCACTGCGGCCATGCCATGCAGCCGATCACCGATTTGATCGGCACCGGCGCCAAGCAGAAGAGCTTCCGCGCTGTGCCGGTCGACCAGGCCACCTACTACTCGGCGGAGGATGCCGACTACACGTTCCGTCTGCGCACGATTCTGGCGCCGAAGCTTGCGCCCGCGGGCGTGGCCGATCTCTTGAACAACATCGAACTGCCGCTGGCGCCGGTGCTGGGACGCATGGAGCAGGCGGGCGTGAAGGTCGATTGCCCCTATCTGAAGGCGCTGTCGCGGGAGATGGAAGGGCAGATCAGCGTCCTCGTCGAGCGCATCTACGAGGCGGCGGGAGAGGAGTTCAACCTCAACTCGCCGGCGCAACTGGCGCACATCCTCTTCGACGTGCTCAGGCTGGCCTCGACCCGGAAGACGGCCAAGACCGCGCAGCGCGCCACCGACGTCGGCGTGCTGGAGAAGCTCGCCGCCGAGCATGACCTGCCGCGGCTGATGCTGGAATACCGGCAATTGGCCAAGCTGAAGTCGACCTATGTCGATGCCCTGGTCGAGTTGACGCATCCGCGCACGGGGCGTGTACACACGTCGTTTCAGCAGACGGTGGCCGCCACCGGTCGGCTGTCGTCGACCGATCCCAACCTGCAAAACATCCCGGTCCGCACCGAGGAGGGGCGACGCATCCGGCGGGCCTTCGTGGCGCGCGACTCCGGCCATCAATTGGTCGTCGCCGATTACTCGCAGATCGAGTTGCGGCTGATGGCGCACTTCTCGCGCGATCCGGCGCTGGTGGCGGCGTTTCGCGATGCCGCCGATGTGCACGCCCGTACCGCGGCCGAGATCTTCGGCATCCCCGAAAGCGCGGTGACCCCCGAGCAACGCCGTCTGGCCAAGACTGCCAACTTCGGGATCATCTACGGTGTATCGGCCTACGGTCTGTCGCAGCAGTCGGAGATGAGCGTCGGCGAAGCGAAGAAGTTCATCGACACCTATTTCCGTCGCTATCCGGGGGTCCGGAGCTTCATTGATGACACGATCGCGCGGGCGCGGCGCGAGGGGGTGGTCCGCACTCTGTTCGGCCGACGCCGATTCCTGCCTGATCTGAAGTCGCCCAATCGGCCGCGCCGGGAATTCGCCGAGCGCACGGCGGTGAACACGCCGATGCAGGGGACGGCGGCCGACATCATCAAGAAGGCCATGATCACGATCGACCGCCGGCTGCACCAGGAAGGAAAGCGATCGGTCATGACCCTGCAGGTCCATGATGAACTGGTGTTTGATGCGCACCATACGGAAGTCGATTGGCTGAAGGCGATGGTCAAAGAGGCGATGGAGAATGTCGTGCGACTCGATGTCCCGTTGGTCGTGGACATCGGCTCGGGGCCGAACTGGTTGGAGGCGAAATAGGGGTATCTAACACGATGAATGGGTGGAAGAGCTCCCTCACCCGATCCGTCCTCCGGACGGATCGACCTCTCCCGGAGGGAGAGGTTATCATTCCCCCTCTCCCTCCGGGAGAGGGTCGGGGTGAGGGATTGTGCCGCTTCGAAAACCGCGTCGCATGGCCCACGGCACATAGGCGGTTGGCAATGATTACCGACTTGTTCGACACTCCAAGTGTGTTGCGTTCAGGCCCTCATGTGTTTGTCATCGCCCTGGCATTGTCGACCTGCTTGCTGCAGAGTGCCGTCGGTGCCACATCGTCCGATTCGTTGCACTGGGCTGCCTGGGATTCATCCTTGGCTTGGTCGGGGTCGGTTCGTGCCATCCCATACTCTTTCTATGCCTATCGCTCGCTGGCGGTCCCTCACCCTGAGGTGTATCTACAGGCCGACTTGCTGCTTTCGGAAGTGATCGAGAGTCTCCCGGGCGGGCGGACGGCGTTCGTTAGCGGCGACGCGCGTGATCTGAAGCTGCACCTGCGCATGGCGCGTCATGAGCTGCGGGGGCCGTCGTTTGACTGGGGGGAATGGCGGTGTGATCCCGACAGCGTTTCCGATCGGGACATGCCGGACAGCGCCGTCCGTGTCTCATGGCTGGACCGGAGACTACCGTCATCGGTTGTGCTGCTGCGCGCCGCGTCCCACAGCTTCTCGTCGGCCGAGGCGGCCGCGATGCATTACACGCGAGTACGCAGAGCAGGGCGTGAGGAGCGCGGGCTCTATGTGATTGTCGACGTCACCGGTCACGGATACCTGGCTTTTGACTCTGTGTTGTACGACGGAGGTGTCGCCGAGCGGCCTATTGAGAAACCAGAGTCCATCCGTCCGGTGCTCGTGTTCAATGAGCGTCGAGTCTACTATCCGCTGTTCGGTCGGGATGACCGTCCGCGCGATTCGGCACTGGCGCGTCTGGTGAGACGCTTGGGACCGGCGACCTCTCCCAATGGTCTCCCGCCCGATTCGTCGCGAATGGCGCGTTTGCTTGAGGCGGCGGCATTGCGGAGTGAATCAGCACTTCGTCTGGCGGTCCTTGTCGCCGCCGGATTGGTCGATATCAATGAACCTCGTGCCCGTGCCGCATGGATAGACTATCTGGGGAAGAGTGATTCCACTGCGCTCGATGGCGCCGCGAGTATTGTCCAGGAGGCGAACTTCTGGGCCGATCGCCTCAGTCCGCCCACGGCCCAGATGGCCGCCATGATCCGTCCCGATTCCCTGTCTGTGTCGCTTCCCGCCGTGCAGAGACAGTACATGGCGCTGTGTGGACGACAGATCGGATTGACAGAAACAGGACTGCCGGACTATGAGGCGTGGGGGGTTCTGTGGTCGTATGGGTTGCTGGAAAGCGTCTTCGATGACATGGTGCGAACAAGGGCGGGTTCCGGCCTCTCGCAAGGGACCGCCATGTCGGCCATCTTGGACTTGGCGGGCGTTCCGCATGCCGGTGTGCTCGTCTTCGGCGGTCGGGACGAGGTGCCCGATCAGGGCTGGGTGCTTGCCGGCGGCGGCCGGTTTCAGTTCAACCTTGGGGTCTGGACGGAATTCCATGACGATGTTGCGCCGATTCGCCGGCCGGCAGTCATTCTTGGCGGCTACAGCAAACCCGGCGTCTTCTTGCGGTTTGTGCCCGGCGGGTACTGTGCCGATCTCGACGAATTGTCGGTCGCGGCAGATGTCAGCCGTCTTGGAGTGACATTGTCACGAGCCATGCCTGTGTTCCGCCTGCGACCGGGGCAAGATGTCTCTCTCGGCGATCTGACAGTGTCTCTCGCCGATGGTCGCATGACCGCGCGGCCGCTGCCTTGGCCGCGCCGATGACGGACAGATGGGAGTCTCAAACCGATGTCGCCGACACATCCCCGTGATCGGCATTACCGGACAGATTGGCGCGGGAAAATCCGTCGTGGCCGGTTTGTTCGCCGCGTGGGGCGGAGTTGTCATCTCCGGCGACCGCCTCGGTCACGAGGTGATCGCCCGCTCTGCCCGCCTGCGACGGCGACTGGTCGATGTCTTTGGGACAGATGTCCTCCGCCGAGGGCAGATTGATCGCACGAGACTGGCTCAACGGGCCTTTGCCACGGCCGAGGGGACATGCCGACTCAATGCTCTGGTGCATCCCCTTCTGTTGCGGGAACTGGCACGGCAGATCCGTCTGGCGGCCGGCCGACCTGAGACGAAAGCGGTCGTCATCGATGCGGCCCTGCTCCCGGAATGGGGGCGGGAGCGGGTTGCATGGGACAAGCTGATTGGCGTTTGGGCGCCTCTGGCCCTGCGCCATGATCGACTGAAGCGACGCGGCTGGGACGACCATCAGATCCGCCTGCGCTCTCGTCGCCAACTGGCGTGGCGACAGCGTCGTGCCCTCTGTGACTGTGTTGTCAAAAACGACGGATCACGCGCGCTGCTCCGCCGTCGGGCGCGACTTTGCTGGGAAAAGATAGTACCTTAACAGACTGTGAGCGGATCGACCACCGACGGTCGACCCTCTGAGACCCCGAGTCATGACGCCCATGACCCGTCAGAATCCCCATCGTCTTGAGCCGGATGCCTTGACGCGCAAGGCCCTGGAGATCCGTCGCGACATCATCACGATGCTGGTCGAGGCCAAGTCGGGACACACCGGCGGCCCGATGGGATTCGCCGATGTCGCCACGACGCTGTTCTTTCATGAGTTCGTGTATGATCCGGCCCGGCCGAAGTGGCCCGACCGCGACATGTGGTTCTTCTCCATGGGGCATATGACCCCGATCCACTACTCGTGTCTGGCTGAGGCGGGTTTCTTCCCGCGCCGTGATCTGCTCAAGTTCCGCAAGCTCGACGGGCACCTGCAGGGCCATCCCTCATCGCTGGACACACCGGGCGTCGAGGTCTCATCGGGCTCGCTGGGGCAGGGGTTGTCGATCGCCTTCGGCGCCGCCCATGGTTCGCGGATGGACGGTCACCCGCGGCGGGTCTACGCGCTGCTCTCCGATGGTGAGCAGCAGGAGGGCTCGACATGGGAGGCGGCGATGGCCGCCGGACACTACAAGCTAGACAACCTCTGTGCGATTATCGACTACAACAACATCCAGATCGACGGCTGCGTGGAAGACGTGATGGGACTGGCCCCCCTCGGCGACAAGTACCGCGCCTTCCGCTGGCATGTGTTGGAGGTCGACGGGCACGACATCGCCGCTGTCCTCGCCGCCCTGGATGAGGCCCGCGCGCACAAGGGGTCGCCCACGGTCATCCTGGCGCGGACCGTCATGGGGCAACCGATCTCCTTCATGCGCGATCGATCAGAGTGGCATGGCAAGCCGCCCACGCCGGAACAGGGTGAGAAGGCGATGACGGAATTGGGATCGACTCTGGCCGAGTGGACATCGCGGTTGCTGACCGCTTGAGTGACAACGGAGAGCGGACGATGCCGGAGATGAAGAAGACACGAGAGGGCTTCGGTCGCGCGCTCGCGGAATTGGGACGCGTCAACCCCGATGTCGTCGTGCTGGTCGGCGACCTCACCGACTCCACGATGGTCAGCTTCTTCGCGGAAGAGTTCCCGGATCGCTTCATCGAGATGGGCGTGGCCGAGCAGAACATGATGACGGCGGCCGCCGGTTTGTCGCTGGTGGGGAAGATCCCGTTCTTGTCCACCTATGGCGCTTTTGCCACCTGCCGTTGTCTGGATCAGATCCGTGTCACGGTGTGCTATTCCGATCTGAACGTGAAGATCGGCGGCGCGCACGGTGGGATTTCGGTCGGCCCCGACGGCGCGACGCATCAGGCGATGGAGGAGATCGCGATTCTGCGTTCGATGCCCAACATGAAGGTGATTGTGCCGTGCGACTTCCACGAGACGCGCAAGGCCACGCTGGCGGCGGCCGACATCTGGGGTCCGGTATACATTCGCTTCGGCCGGGAAAACGTCCCCGTGGTCACGACACCGGAGACCCCTTTTGAGTTCGGCAAGGGACTGGTGATGCGCTCCGGCGGAGATGTCGCGATTGTCGCCTGTGGCGTCATGGTCAGTGAGGCCCTCGTGGCGACCGAAACGCTGGCGGCCCGCGGGATCGATGCGCGCGTGATCAATCTGCACACGATCAAACCGATCGACCGGATGCTGTTGATTGCGGCCGCCGACGAATGTGGTGCCATCGTGACCGCCGAGGAGCATCAGATCCACGGCGGCCTCGGCAGTGCCGTCGCGGAGGTCGTGGTCCGTCACTGTCCCGTGCCAATGGAGTTTGTCGCCGTCGACGACCGGTTCGGGCAGTCAGGCACGCCCGACGAGTTGATGACGGCCTTCGGTTTGAAGGCGCGCGACATTGTCGCCGCGGTCGAGCGGGTCATGCGGCGCAAGACGGCGCGGGTGTTGGAGAACTGAATAGACTGTGGGAGAGCGTACGACACTAACTTGGACGGAGCAGCAAAACCGGATAGACAAGGGGCTTGAGCCCCTTGCGCACCGATGTTCTGTGTGGATTGATCGGAAAGGCAGCGGGCCATGTTGATGACGGAACAGTCCAAGGGCGTGCGGTTCGCCGGACGGATGGCGAACCTCGGCACGGAGACGGCGTTCGAGGTTCTGGCGCGCGCCCGGCATCTGGAGAGCCAGGGCCGTCGCGTCATCCATCTGGAAATCGGCGAGCCCGACTTCGATACGCCGGCGCACATCATCGAAGAGGGAATCAAGGCGCTGCGTGACGGCTTCACGCACTACGGTCCGGCGGCGGGGCTGCCGGAAACGCGCTCGGCGATTGCGCGCTATGCCACCGAAAGTCGCGGGGTGGAGTACACGCCCGAGTGCGTGGTCGTCACCCCCGGGGCCAAGCCGATCATGTTCTTCACGATCTTCGCCTTGGTCGACGAGGGCGATGAGGTGATCTACCCCGACCCGGGCTTCCCCATCTACGATTCGGTCATACGCTATGTCGGCGCGCGTCCGGTTCCGATCACCCTCCGGGAGGAGAACGACTTCCGCATGGACGTCGAGGAGGTGACGGCCGCGGTCACGGAGCGTACGAAGTTGATCATCATCAACTCACCGCACAATCCGACTGGAGGGGTTCTCACGCCGCGCGACCTGGAAATCGTCGGGCGGCTGGCGGTCGAACGGGACCTCTACATCCTGGCCGACGAAATCTACTCCCGGATCCTCTATGAAGGCCGCTTCCGTAGCGTCCTGCACGCCGTCCCTGAGGCACGCGACAATGTCATTCTGCTGGATGGCATGTCGAAGACCTTCGCCATGACCGGGTGGCGGCTGGGGTGGGGTGTCATGCGCCCCGAGTTGGCGACGGCCGTGGCGCGGCTGCAGACCAACTGCAATTCCTGTACGGCGTCCTTCTCGCAGAAGGTCATCGCTCCGGCGCTGTTCGGACCACAGGAGGCCGTGGAGCATATGCGCGCAGAGTTCCGCCGTCGCCGTGACTTGGTGGTCGCCGGTTTGAATGAGATCAAGGGAATCAGTTGCCTGTGCCCCGCCGGCGCGTTCTATGTCTTCCCGAACATCACGGCTTTGGGGATGCCCGCCCGCGAGGTGGCCACACGGTTGCTGGAAGAGGCGGGCGTCGCCGTACTGGCCGGGACCGCCTTCGGCCCCGGCGGTGAGGGATATCTGCGCCTCTCCTACGCCAACTCCCAGGAGAACATCCGCGAAGCGCTGACGAAGATCCGCGATTGGGTTTCCAAGTTGTAGTTCCCCGAGGTCCGGAATAAGGGGTGCCATGCACAAGCCCTCTGGCCAAAGGCCGGGGGGCTTGTGCGTGCACGCCATCCATTAAGGGACAACACGCACAAACACGTTTGTGCGTGGCACCCCGTACGGGCCGTTCACGAACGGCCCCTACAGTTTCGTAGGGTGCGTGTTTACACGCACCGTCATCCTCGCGGACAGGGGGCTTTCAGCCCCCTGATGGTGGGTGCCAAGAACCCACCATGCGGCTGATGGGAGTCGACAATGCTGACCCGCGCTTGGAATCCCACTCTGCGGGTGGGGCACCAAGAACAAAAACCCCGCCAGGGGCGGGGTCGCAACAGGCCGAACAGGGAGGGGGCTTACCGCACCCAACCCTTCTTGTCGAGCGTCTTGAGCGCCTTGGTGGAGATGCGCATGCGCACCCAGCGCTTCTCTTCCGGGACCCACACCCGCTTCGAGATCAGGTTCGGATTGAACCGGCGTTTGCTCTTCTTATTGGCATGGGACACGGTGTGGCCCGATCCCGGCTTCTTCCCTGTGATGGCACAGACCTTGGACATCTGTTCTCCTCCGGCCTCGAAAGGCCAAGACGGAAGACCAATATAACCAACCCGGTGCCAGACTCAAGGACAAAAACCGGCTCCCATGGGACCACAAACCGTGCACGCCATGACCGCACTCCGAACCCGAGAGTCGTTCATTCTTGACTTCACTTTGTGACCGTGGCTGTTTGGCGACATGGAACGGACAACTTCCCGTGGCGGCATTCTGCCGAAGCTCCGGCTCTTCGTCCCCGTTGCCTTGGCCCTGATTCCCCTGTGTCTGACCCTGTCGTGTGGTCGCGGCGGGCAGGAAGTGACATCCGAGGGACGGTTGGTTGTGCACTTCTGGCAGTTTTGGACCGAACCGCGCGTCAAGGCGGTGATCACCAAAGCGATTGAAGAGTGGGAATCGGTCAATCCCCTCTACAAAGTCGAGATCACCGACTTGACCTGGAGCGATGGCCACCAGAAGATCGTCGCCGCTTTTGCCGGGGATCGTGTCCCTGACCTCTTGGAACTCGGTTCCGACTGGATCGCCGAGTTCGCCGCCCGTGGCGCGCTGATGGACATGTCCGCCGAGTGCGAGCAGTGGCACGACTCGCTGGCCGGTTGGCCTCCGGCGATCTACGACAATAGCTGCTGGGCGCTGCCGTGGTACTTGTCGACGCGCGTACTCTACTTCAACCAAGACATTGCCAAGCTGACCCAGGGTGGCAATCCGCGTCCCCCGATGACATGGGATGAGTTGCTCCAGCAGACGCGCGACGCGACGACGGAGAAGCCGAGACTCTGGGGCATCGGCATCAATGCCGCCGAACCGCATGTGCTGTACAAGAAGTTCGTCCCATTTCTCTGGTCGGCCGGCGGCGACATCCTGACTGAGGACCAATCGGTCTGCGCTCTGGAGACGGAAGCGGGACGTCGGTCGCTCCAGTTCCTGGTCGACCTCAGTAGGGGGCAATTGGTCGAGAAGCAAGCGGCCCTCGATGAGGCGTTCATCAACGGCAAGCTTCTGTTCGATCTCTCCGGCGACTGGCTGTATGAGAAGCTGAAGCGCTCCGGCTCCAATGTCGCCTACTCAGCGTTCATGATGCCGTTCCCCGCACCCGATCAGGGGACACGAACTTCGTTTGCCGGCGGCGAATACCTCGCCATCCCGCGCCGGGCCAAGCAGCCGGTCGCCGCAGTCAGTCTGGCCCGACACCTGCTGTCAGAAAAGAACATCTTCAATCTGTGCCTTGCGACCGGGTGCGCCACCCCGGTGCACATCAATGTCGCCCGGAATGCCTACTTCGCCGACGACTCCATCCGCAGTGTATTCATCCGTCAAATGGGGCAGGCCAGGACCTCGCCGGCCAATCCCCATTGGGTCGAAATCGAGGCCGCGCTGGAATGGGGCGTGGAACAGGCACTGTACGGCAAACTCAGCGTCGATGATGCTCTCGCCGCCACCTGCGAGAAGATCAACGCCATCCTCAGCAAGAAAGAAGACGAGAAACGCTGATCGTATCGGGACGCGGGGCAGACCTTGACCGACCCGAACCCTCCGGCACATGCGGATCGCACCGCGTGGGTCCTCGTTTCCCCGTGGGTGCTGATCCTCGGACTTTTTTGGGTCTATCCCTTCCTCTATGCGCTCGCTCTGGCCTTCGCGCAGTTTGATGTCTTTTCCGGCCAATGGCACTGGGTCGGAGTGGCGAACTTCGCCGCCGTGCTGGTCAATTCGGAATTCTGGCGGGCGGTCGGGCACACGGTCATCTTCACTGCCGGCACTGTCCCCGTCACGACAGCATTGGCCATCCTGTTGGCCCTGGCGCTCAACCGACGGTTGTGGGGACGGGCGATATTCCGTGCGGGGTTCTTTGCACCCACGCTGACCGCCACGGTCGTCACGGCGCTGGTGTTCCTCCATCTGTATGCGCAGGGCGGCTATCTCTATCGACTCGCCGAACTGGCCGGAATTCCCGTGCCGGAACGCGGATTTCTCTTGTCGGAGAAGACGGCGCTGGCGGCGGTGATGGTCATGGATATCTGGGTTTCGGTAGGGTACTACACGCTTCTGTTTCTCGCCGGATTGCAGACCATCCCGGCCGAGCTCGTCGATGACGCCCTCATGCACGGCGCCTCCGGGTGGCAACGGTTCTGGGCCATCACCTGGCCCTATCTGCGCCCGACCTTGCTCTATGCGCTCGTCATCAATCTGATCAAGAGCTTCCAAGTCTTCACCGAGATGTTCGTGATGACCCGGGGCGGCCCGCTCGGTGCGACAACCACCGCGGTCTACCATGTTTATAGTGCGGGGTTCGAGCGTTTTGACCTCGGGTACGCGTCCGCAGCCGCATTTGTGCTCTTTGCGCTGATCGCGATCGTCACCGTCATCCAGTTCCGCTTCTTTGCCTTTGGCCGGGGCGCCGAGGAATGAACATGCAATCCCGCAGGTTACTGAGGATTAGGTATACGACAGTGCGCTACGATCATGTCATCCTGAGCGAAGCGAAGGATCTGCTGTTTCTCACTATGTGGGGAAAGCAGATTCTTCGCCCCGCTACCGAACAGCGGGGCTCAGAATGACATTGGCGGACGTATTTCGGCGACCTGCCGCGAGGAGCAATCGCGGACAGGGGGCTTTCAGCCCCCTGCGGAGCGTCTTGCGTCGACGGCGCCGATCCCGGGCCGACCGCATCACCTCGCTGGCCCTGTTGGTTGTCCTGCTGGGGGTGCTCTTTCCCTTCATCTGGATGATCGTCGGATCGATCTCCCCGCGTTGGGATGCCGGATGGTTCAACCCGTTGACGGAGAAACCGTCCTGGTCGAACTACGCTGATCTGTTCGGCGTGATGCCGTTCGGGCGCTACCTGTTCAACTCGGCGGTCGTCGCGGCCGTTGTCACGCTGGGGAATGTACTCCTCTGTTTTCCGGTGGGATACGCGCTGGCGCGACGACGTTTCCGTGGGCGCGGCCTTCTCTATGGCGCCGCCGCCCTCGTGCTGATGGTTCCGCAGTATGTTCTGATCGTGCCGCTGTTCGCGCTCATTCACGGACTCGGCTGGTATGATACACTATGGGCGATCACTATCCCACTGCTCGTTCACCCGCTGGGAGTCCTGCTGGTCAAGGGCGCGGTATCGACCGTTCCGATCGAGGTCGAAGAGGCCGCGCGTCTCGATGGCGCGGGGCCTTGGCGAATTGTCTATCGCATCGTCATGCCGATCTGCCGCCCGACCTTGGCCGTCCTGGCGGTGCAGGTCTTCTGGCTGACCTGGAATGCCTTCCTCTTTCCCTTCATCCTCACCGGAGATCGTGCCCGCACCCTGCCGGTGGCGCTGGCGATGTTCCGTGGGTATCAGGGGGTCGACCGGCCGCACCTGTTCGCCGCCGCGACCTTGGCCACGCTCCCGGTGATCGTCGTCTTCCTCTTCTTCCAGCGGCAGATCATCTCCGGTCTCACCGCCGGCGCAGTGAAGCGGTGAGTGACAACGATACAAGGGGCGGGGTTTCCCCGCCCATGCACGACGTGCCGGAGACCATCCCCATTCTGTCATGCCGAACGCAGCGAGGCATCTGCTGTTTCTCTTTATGCCGGACCAACAGCAGACCCCTCGCTTCGCTCGGGGTGACAGGTATTGGTGGGGGCACGGCGTGCCGTGCCCGTCTTTCGCTACGGCCCCAGCCGCTCATGCACAAGATCCGCCACCCCGGCGGCGATGGCTTTGCCGGTGCGAGCGATGAACGACCTGGTCTGGAGCATTTCTTCCTGCTGGGGGATGATGATGAACGCGCATTCAACCAGCACTGACGGGTACCGCGTGGGGCGGATCACGGCGAAGTTCCCCTGCGAGGTGCCGAGATCGTCCAGCCTCGTGGCCTGACGGACCTGCTTGTGCACCGCGCGCGCCAGGTCGCGCGAGAACGGATGATAGTAGTAGGTGGTAGTGCCATTGCGCGCGAGCGGATTGACGCCATCGGGGACGGCGTTGTTGTGGACGGAGACGAAGATGTCGGCGCCACCGCGCCGGGCGATGGCGGGACGGTCGTATAGTGGAACGTCTTCATCGCCATTGCGGGTCATGACAACGCGGGCGCCGAGTTTCTCCAGCGCTGTCTTGACGACATGTGCCAACTTCAAGTTCACGTCTTTCTCCAAGAGACCGGTCGGTCCAATAGCGCCGGGATCGGCTGAGTGCCCCGCATCGACCGCCACGGTCAGGCCATGGAGGCCCGACTTGACCGCCGGCGCGCGACGGAATTCGACGACGAGTCGCTCGCCTTCGTAGCGTGCGTCATATCCCCACAGCGGCTCCCGTAGGCGCGCCTCAACTTCGTAGACCTGCGGCACCGTCTGTGTCCAGACGACGTCGTCGATCATGTCGTCGTGTGGATCGGGCTCGACCCAGTCCGTATTCGAGGTGGCCCCAAAGACAACGACGCGCACACTGCGCAAATCCTCGGCGACCGTAACCTTGAACGGCAACCGCTCGGTCGTGCCGATGATGAGGAGCGTCGAAGCGGAATCGGCGATCGTACTCAAGCGCGTGATCAATGATCCGGGTTGGGGCGTCCCCTCCGGCATCAGCCGCGTCTTTTCCGTCTCGATCCAGGCCTCATATCCCGGCGCGGGCTGCACGATCGTCCATGGTCCCGCCTCACCCCACCAACGTGCCCGGACGCCATAAGGCTGGAAGATCGTGAGATATCCCAGACGCGGCCCGGTGCGGAGAATCTGCACACTGTCGATCAGTTCGACCACCCGGGGGGGCCTTGACTCGACCGGGATCAGTGCTCCCGGTGCCTCAGCAGTCACCGGTTTCGTTGTTCCCATCTTGCTTCCGAGTTCCACGCGCATGCGCAGCGTATCGCTCGGCAGTCCCACCGGCACCCGCCAGATCCCGTGGTATCGACCCCGTCCCGAGCCGGCGGGGGGCACGACCGGCAACGAGTCGGGAGTCGTCAGTTCATCGCGCTGAAATGTCGCGAAATCCGAAAGCGATTGCGCCCTCAGTTCCGTCATTGGGATCGGACCGATCGTGTCCCGCGGCGAGATCACCCGGAAGCGCGCGGTGCCGCGCACGGTCCCATCGAAGCTGACGCTGATCTCATCGCCGGGGCGCACCGTACGGGTCCACATCGGACGCACCGAGCCGTCGCGAATGCGCAGACCGGAATCGACGGGGATCGGTCGGTTGTCGACAATAACAACGGGCACCGTGAGCGTGTCGGTCCCACGTTTATTCCTCGCCTTGAGTCGAAAGCGGAAGTCACCGGGAGACACAGGGAGCCAGGCGAGAAATCCCCCGGTCCGGTATACATCCACCGATTCGCCGTTAATTGTGAGTGTTGCCCCCGGCGTCACCGAGCCGAGGATGAAGGTCGAATCGACCGGTCCGATCTGCTGGCCGGGGAGAGGATAGACGACCTTGATCTTGGGGGGGACTGTCGGAGATGGGGGCGTTCGTTTGGCGCTCCACGCAGAGACCGGCGCCACGATCAGGGCAGAGACAGCAATGATGGTATGCGTGTGTAGCCTCATCGGTCGTGCGGACACTCCGAACAACGACGTCTTGGCTTTCCGCCTGAGGACAAGGGGCTTA